>QKDO01000106.1 GCA_003252075.1 Nitrospirota bacterium | reverse complement strand
CTTGGTGGAATGGTGGCATTCATGGCAGTTTATACCTGCATGCTCGCTCCGTGCCCACTGTTTGTTTGCCTCGTCATGCACGTGGCAGGCGAAACAGGCGTTCGGATCGTTCTCGAAATAGTCGTTGATCTTGTAGGCGACGAACAGCATGGCAAGGGAGAAAAAGAAAAGGCTGGAGATGATAATTGCCCGGCTTCTTGACGATATGTCCCGGCTGAACCACGTAATGATCCTTTTCACGCCGGTAAAAGGATTCAACATGTATAAACCTCCCCAAAAACTAAATCGTTATATTTTTTTTATGGCCTCGTATGCAGCGGTTACGGTCGCATCAATGTCCTTTTCGGTATGGGCGAGGGACATGAAACCTGCCTCGAACTGCGAAGGTGCAAGGTTTATTCCCCGCTCCAGCATGCCGGTGAAGAAGCGAGAGAATTTTCCGGTATCTGCCTTTTTGGCTGTCCCATAATCACGGACATCTGTATCGGTAAAATAGGTGCAGAACATGCTGCCCGCCCGGTAGAAACGGGTTTTCGCTCCGGCCCTTTTTGCAGCATCCTTAAGCCCTTCTTCGAGCATTGCCGATCTCTTTTCCATGGCAGCATACAGGCCCGGCCGTAAAAGCTCCTTTATGGTCTCAATACCTGCGGTCATGGCGAGAGGGTTGCCGGAGAGCGTACCTGCCTGATATACCGGTCCTTCAGGCGAAACCATAGACATGATCTCTTTCTTTCCTCCGTACGCACCTACCGGGAGCCCGCCGCCGATCACTTTGCCGAGGCAGGTCATGTCCGGCTTTATGCCGTAATATGCCTGTGCGCCCCCGAAGGAAACACGGAAACCTGTCATCACTTCATCAAAGATAAGCACAATCCCGTGTTTCCTGGTGAGCTTTCTGAGTGCCTCTAGAAACCCCGGCTTTGGGAGCACGCAGCCGATATTACCAACGACCGGCTCAATGATCACGCAGGCGATCTTTCTCCATTCCTTTTCCACCATACGGGTGAGCGCCGGGATATCATTATAGGGCAGGGTAATCGTATTCTGGGCGTAGGACTTCGGAACGCCCGGACTGTCAGGGACGCCGAAGGTCGTCGCACCGGAGCCGGCCTTGACCAGGAGACCGTCAGCATGACCATGGTAGCAACCTTCGAATTTGACAACCTTGTCTCTTCCGGTAAATCCACGGGCTACCCTGATGGCAGACATGGTGGCCTCGGTGCCTGAGTTGACCATGCGGACCTTGTCCATGGCGGGATAAACCTTGAGCACGAGTTCAGCAAGTTCGATTTCAAGGGACGTGGGCGCACCATAGCTGGTGCCTTTCTCCGTTGCCTTTTTGAGTGCCGCCACGACACGCGGATGCGCATGCCCCAATATCATGGGACCCCAGGAGAGCACGTAATCGATATAGGAGTTCCCGTCAACATCGAAGATGCGAGAACCTTTCGCTTTTTCAATAAAAAGGGGATTGCCGCCAACGGCACGAAACGCCCGTACCGGACTGTTTACGCCGCCGGGAATGACCTTCTTGGCCTGTGAAAACAGTTTCTTTGAAAGGGAATGTTTTTTCATAATCAGTTAACTTATCATAAAGAAAGTTTTTGTGTCAAAAGCATCGCATATTTGTTTGAGATGTGCTATAACATTCTACCAACACAGATTCCGGAGGTCATAGGTATGAAAAGAGTAGTTGCTATATCCATGCTCGTATTTTCCCTGGTCGCTTGTTCGAAGCAGGACGCCGGCCAGAAGGGTCCCTACCTTGCAAAGATAGACAATACGTCCATAACCCAGGCGGATTTTGACCGCGAGTTCAAGGCATTGCCTGATTATGCCCAGCAGGTGTTTACGAATGCCTCAGGCAGGGAAAGATTCCTGAATGAGATCATCAACAAGGAGCTTCTTTACAAGGAGGCGCTCAAAAAGGGCCTTGATAAGAGCCCTGAATTCAGCAAGAAGATAGAAGAGTTCAAGAAACTTACCCTTGTTTCCGAGGTCTTTGAAAAGGAGATCATGGCAAAGGTGAGGGTCTCTGATCAGGACATCAAGGATTATTACGACAAGAACAAGGATTCCTTTGTGATTGCAACGGAGATCAGGGCCAGCCATATCCTGGTAAAAACGGAAGAGGAGGCCCAGAAGGTGCTGGCGCGCCTGAAGAAGGGCGAGAAATTCGAAGCCATTGCCAGGGCCGTTTCGCTTGATACAGCTTCAGCAAAGAATGGCGGTGACATAGGTTATTTCAAGAAGGGTCAGATGGTGCCGGAGTTTGAACGGGCAGCTGCCAGTCTCAAGGTCGGAGAGATCAGCGTGCCGGTTAAAACCCAGTTCGGATATCACATTATCAAGGTAACCGGCAAGAAGACGGGAGCGCCCATCGAGTTCGAAAAGGTGCGCGATCTGATATCTCAGAAGCTCTCCGGGGAAAAACAGAAAGAGGCCTTTGACGCTTACATCACGGAGCTGAAAAAGACCTATAAGGTTGATATCAACAAGGATGCTCTTTCAAAGCTGGATCAGGGACCTGCAAAGACCGATAATCCCGAGGGCGGGGAAAAGCCGGCAGAAGAGAAGGAAGCGCCGAAGAAAGACGCAAAGTAGCTCCTTTTTTCAGATGACACAGCAACAAAGGCAGGAGCATTCCTGCCTTTGTTGCTGTAAAAGCTGCCCCATCTTACCGCGGCGTTTGCCCCACACCTTTCATAAAGTTGATCCAGATCGGAAGGGCTGCCACAGCCCCTGTTTCCTTATTGCCGATGGGAGTGTGGTTATCTCTTCCCACCCAGACCCCGACAACAAGGCTGTCATCAAAGCCCATAAACCAGGCATCGGTGTAGTCGTTCGTCGTTCCGGTCTTGCCGTAGACCGGCCTCTTCAGTTCCTTGGCCCGAACAGCAGTTCCTTCGTTCACGACTGCACCAAGCATCTCCCTGAGTTCACCGGTGATCTTCTCATCAAGTACATCGGTCTGTTTAGGAAAATTCTCTTCCACCACAATCTTATCCCTGTTTTCCAGACGTTCATAGGGAATGAGTTCCATCTTCTTGCCCGTCGCAAAGATGGCATAGGCCTGCGACAGTTCAAGCAGCGTAACGTCCGAGGCGCCGAGCGCAAGGGGCATATATGGCTGGAGCTCGCTCTTGATCCCCAACTCCTGAGCTGTCCGGATGACATTCGCAATTCCGACATGTTTGGCGAGCCTCACCGTTGCCGCGTTGAGTGAGCGCGCAAGGGCTGTTTTCAGGGTTACCATGCCATTATATTTCCCGTCATAATTTCTTGGTGACCATATCTGGCCGGGTCTGCCCGGAAAGGATATCGGCGCATCGTCGATCATGTCCACAGGAGTCATGCCCTCTCTGAGCGCTGTCACATAGACAAAAGGTTTGAATGCCGAACCCGGCTGGCGCAGCGCCTGTGTCGCCCGGTTGAACTGGTTCTTCCAGAAATCAAAGCCCCCCACCATGGCCCTGATATGTCCGGTTCTGAGGTCCAGTGCGATAAGGGACGCCTGTACACCCGATTTGCGCCGCTTTTCTATTGCCCGAATACCGTTCATCAGTGCTTCTTCTGCGGCCTTCTGCATTTTCAGGTCGATCGTGGCATAGATTTTATACCCCGCCGTGTAGAGCTCATTGCCATATTTCTGCTCAAGCTGCTGCCTGAGGAGCTCTATGAAATAAGGGGCCTCATATGTCCGCTGATGGGGAGCCGCAGGGATAGGTTCTTTCATTGCCCGGTCGAACTGCTGGGAGGTGATGAACTTCTGTGAAAGCATCTGTCGGAGCACGACGGACCTTCTTTGATGCGACTTGCTGAGGTTCCTGAAGGGTGAATAATACGACGGGGCCTTCGGCAGTGACGCCAGCAGCGCAGCCTCGCCGATGGTGAGATCCTTGGTTGCCTTGCCGAAATAGGTCTGGCTGGCCGCCTCAATACCATAGGCCCGGGAACCGAAATATGCCTGGTTTAGATAGAGGCCGAGGATCTCGTCCTTGGTATAATGTTTTTCGATCTGGATCGATAGCGCCGCCTCGCGGATCTTCCGCCTGATCGATCTTTCCGGCCGAAGAAAAAGCATTTTGGCGAGTTGCTGGGTGATGGTGCTGCCTCCCTGCTTGAAGCCGCCTGCCCTGATGTCGTGGATGAGTGCCCGGAATATGCCGATGAAATCGACCCCGGGATGGCTGTAGAAGCGTTCATCTTCTATGGCAATGATCGCCTGTTTCATCTGCAGGGGAATCTCATAGTGCGGCACGAATGTCCTGCGCTCATAGTAAAGCTCGGCGAGCAGTTGTCCGTCGCTCGAATAGACCTTGGACGATTCCACAGGAACGTATTCCTCTATGGCATTGACCCGGGGGAGATCAGAAAGCGTCCAGAAAAGGAATCCGCCGGCAATGCCCGCCATAGCACCGACCAGGATGAAGATGATCATGAATTTTCGGAAAGCAGACACGTTCTCTGCTTTTTCCAGATCATGTTGGAGGTTCGACATACATTCTATTATACCGTATGCAGGTCAGGCTTCCCCAACGAGATGCATTGGGGTGCCGAATGCCCTGTGGGTTTGCAGGGAGGCAGTGCTGAAGCGTGGTTCTCATGGCGGCTCCAGGATTATGGGTAGTAAGTTGACTCCGTTATCACAAAAATGCTATATTTTTTAGCGAAGTTTCAGAGTTTTTGAACAGGTGAGGCCGCAAAGACTTTTAGCTTTGTGGCCTTTTTTTATTTCTGTAACGGTTTCTGGTGCGTTAGTTTGCATCTGAGTGAGGCAACAAAATGGCCGATAGGACCGTGAAATGGTTCAATGAATCTAACGGCTTTGGATGTATTTCGAGCGGTGAAGACAGCGATGTTTTTGTCTGCTATTCATCCATGCAGGGCAATGGATTCAGATCCCTTGCAGGGGGTGACGCGGTGAGCTTTGATACGGAAAAGAGCCTGAAAGGCGTCAGGGCAACAAATATTGTTAAGCGGTGAATGATCTTCAAAGGTCACCCCTGCCTTTGCCGGGGGAATGTTTTTCGGTGAGGTGACGATGGCAAACAGAAATAACTATGCAGCAAAGATGGAGTTGAAAAGGCAGAACAAATTTGCTGCCGGTCTGATTTCTGAGCAGTTCCCGGAAGTCACTGATATTGCCATTCATATGACCTATTATCAGAATGGGACAAACCCTCTCCTCATGGTTCGAAAGATAAACATTTTCCCCACCTCATTTGCCTATTTCAAGATGGATTGCATGATAAAAGGGTGTGAGGGCGGAGGATTTGATCTGACACAGGTAGTAAAAGGCATGATCAAGGCAAGGACAAAGGTGAAAAAGGGCGCGCTTGACTGCCGGGGTCGCCTGGATGCTGCGGATGAAGGACATGCAAGTGTTGAATATGAGATCACTATACGCTACAAAAGAACTTCCCGGTAACCTGCATCAATAGCTGTCTTCAATATCCTGAACCTTTCGCAGTCTCTTCCGGTGGCGCTGTGCATTCGAAAATCGGGCATTGATGAAAGCGGCAACGACCTCTTCAGCCAGCCGGGGACCAATGACGCGGGCCCCGAGGCAAAGAACATTCATGGCATCATCTTCAACCCCCTGATGTGCGGAAAAAGTATCATGGCTGACCGAGGCGCGGATGCCGGGGATCTTGTTTGCAGCAATGCAGGCTCCCACACCGCTTCCGCAGACGAGTATGCCGCGGACCGCCTCGTTTTCCCCAATCTTCTCGGCAACCGCAAGCGCAAAATCCGGATAGTCTGATGGCCGGTCATTATAGGCGCCGACATCAAGGACGGTGTGCCCCTGTTTTCTCAGGAATGCGGCCAGCTCTTCCTTCAGCTCAAATCCGCCGTGGTCAGCACCGATGGCAATCTTCATGTGCCTATTATGACGTCAACAGGGGGCGGGGGGTCAAGAGACCGGCTGCTGATACCGGGGGCCTTTCAGCCGGGTGACTGAACGCGGAGCGCTATTTCTTGAGCATCTTCCTGGCATGGGCAAGGATATTGTCCCGGGTGAAGCCGAATTTTTCGAAGAGAACCTTTGCCGGGGCTGATGCGCCGAACCGGTCAATGCCGATCACTTTCCCCCTAAGGCCAACATAGCGGTACCAGCTTTGGGACGCAGCCGCTTCCACGGCGAGCCGTCTTTCCACCTTCAACGGTAAAATGCGTTCTTTGTACGCAGGTGATTGCTGCTCAAAGAGTTCAAAGGAGACCATGTTCACGACCCTGGCATGTACACCGGTCCTCTGAAGTTCTTCTGCAGCAGCAAGCGTGATATGTACCTCTGCTCCTGAAGAGAGCAGGATGATGTCAGGGGTCCGCTTGCAGTCAAGGAGGATGTACCCGCCTTTTTCTGCGCTCTCTGCCGGACTGTATTTCTTCCTGTCAAGTACCGGAAGGTTCTGGCGTGAAAGCACAAGAGCATGGGGCCTTTTCGGATCCGTGAGCGCAATTTTCCACGCAACGGCGGTCTCATTCGCATCAGCCGGCCTGATGACATAAAGATGCGGCATTGCCCGGAGGCTCGAAAGATGACCGATGGGCTGGTGTGTCGGGCCGTCCTCCCCCAGTCCTATGGAGTCGTGGGTAAATACATAGACCACATGGGTCTCCATGAGTGCCGCCAGTCTGATCGCCGGACGCATATAGTCGGAAAAGACAAGGAAGGTGCCGCCATAAGGAATGAGCATCCTGCTCAGGGCCATGCCGTTCAGTATCGCGCCCATGGCATGTTCTCTCACGCCGAAATGGATGTTCCTTCCTCCTTTCGCAGCGCCGAAATCGGCATACTTCTTGAGATGGGTATTATTCGATGGGGCAAGGTCGGCCGAGCCCCCGATGAGCTGAGGGAATTTTTCGGCGATCGCATTGAGCACCTTGCCTGATGCACTCCTGGTCGCGACGCCACCGTCCTCCGGCCTGAAGACAGGCAGGAGCTTTTCCCATCCCTCCGGGCTTTTCCCCGACACCAGCATGTTCCAGGTCTTTGCCTGTTCCGGGTACTTTTTCTCATATCTCCGGAACAGGGAGCGCCACGCCTGCTCTTCTTTTCTCCCTTTTGGGACGGCTCTTCTCATATGGCGGAGCGCCTGAGCAGGGATGTAAAATTTTTTCAGTGGCCAGCCAAGGTTCTGCTTGGTAAGCTTCAGTTCTTCTTCCCCAAGGGGTGATCCGTGTGCCTCTGCAGTGTCCTGCTTATGAGGGCTGCCGTAGCCTATATGGGTACGCGCAATGATGATCGAAGGCCGGTTCTTCTCTTTCTTTGCGGAAGCAATCGCTTTCTCGATGTTGTTCAGGTCATTGCCGTCAACACGCTGCACGTGCCATTCCAGCGCCGCGAAGCGTTTTGCCACGTCCTCGGTGAAGGCGAGGTTCGTGGAACCCTCGATGCTGATCTTATTGTCCGAATAAAGATAGACAATATTTCCGAGCTTCAGATGGCCGGCGAGGGATGCAGCCTCTGCTGAGAGGCCTTCCATGAGGTCCCCGTCGCTTACAATCCCGTAGACGGTATAGTCGAGGACAGGGTAGCCAGGCCGGTTGAAGAGTTCAGAAAGGTATTTCTCTGCCATGGCCATGCCCACGCCCGTTGCAAAACCCTGCCCGAGCGGACCGGTGGTCGTTTCGATGCCGCAGTCAATGCAGATCTCCGGATGTCCCGGGGTCTTGCTCCCCCACTGCCGGAAATTCCTGATATCATCGAGCGATATGTTGTGGCCTGTAAGATGGAGGAGGCTGTAAAGGAGCATGGAACCATGTCCTGCGGAGAGTACGAACCTGTCGCGATTCTGCCAATGCGGATTTTTCGGGTTATGCCGCAGGAATTTATTCCAGAGGACATAGGCCATGGCGGCATCTCCCATCGGCATTCCCGGATGTCCTGAATTTGCCTGCTGCACGGCATCGGCAGAGAGCATCCGGATTGTGTTAATGCAGAGTTGGTCAAGGTTGGTATTCTTCACAAGCGCCTCCCTGATGGTTTCGATTCTGTTTTAGCAAGACGGCAGTGTTCCCTGCGTGCATACAATATCCGGGAAACCCCTTGATGGTACACAAATTGTATGCGCGAGGTCAATCAGATGCTGGCACGACAGAAAAGTAATGCTATAATGAAACGCAATCTACGAATAGCGAGGAGTCAGAGATGAAGCAGATGCGCTGGTACCTCTCCCTGTCAACAGTGCTTATTGCAGTTTCGGCAGTCTTTTATCTGCTGCAGGTCGAGATATTCCACAAAGAGGGTGACACATTATTTTATATGCTCCAGGATATTGCCTTTGTGCCTGTTCAGGTCCTGCTTGTCACGCTCTTTCTGAACCAGTTGCTCACGATCAGGGAGAGGAGGGCAAAGTTCAAGAAGCTGAATATGCTGATCGGCACCTTCTATATCGAAGTCGGGACCGGGCTTATCAAACAACTGTCAAAGTTCAGTTCGGAAATTTCAGCGGTTCAGGAGAAGATGCTCGTCATGACCCGATGGACGGACAAAGACTTCGCGGCTGCGCAGGACGCGTTGCGGAGTACAGACCTCGGGATTGACAGCAGAAAGGCAGACCTCCAGGAACTGAAGGTATTCCTGATTGCGAAGAGGAATTTTCTCCTGAGCCTGCTTGCAAACCCGAACCTGCTTGAGCATGACCTCTTTACCGACCTGCTCTGGGCGGTATTCCACCTTACAGAAGAGCTTTTCGTCCGAAACAGCTTTGAGGGACTGCCCAAGGCTGATTATGATCACCTTTCCGGCGATATCAAGCGTGCGTATGGGCAGGTCATTGTCGAATGGCTGTCCTATATGAAACATCTTAAGGGAGATTATCCGTATCTCTTTTCCCTGGCAGTGAGGATGAACCCCATGGATGCGAGTGCGGACCCGGTGCTGAAATAGAAGAGATTTGGAGGAGCCATGGATGAAAAGGATGACGTGAACATTGAGTTCTGCCTCGGAAAGGAAAGTCAGGGAGCATCTAACTACGAAGAAGTGTTGAAACACGTCGGTCACAAGGTACAGGTCGTCTCTTTCCCGCGGGGCATTCAGGTGCTGAAGGTCGCGCTGGAATGCGTTACCTGCAACAGGGTGCTGATAGAGTACGACAATCCGGAATACGCGGAATAGATCAGGCGGCCGTCACATACGCAGCACTTCTCTGGTCATCCGCTCGGCTGTTTTGCATATCGCCTTTTTGCCTGCTTCAGTCCGCGCTTCAATATAGAACCTTACCTTCGGTTCCGTGCCCGAGGGCCTTATCATAAGCCAAGAACCGTCATCAAAAACGAGCTTCGTGCCATCCAGGGTGACGAGGTCAGTGACGGTCCGGCGCTGCCCCCCGATCTCCAGCACAGAGCCCTTGTTATACTGCTCAGGTATCACGGAGAGCCTTCTGATCAAGGGTTCTCCTGTCAGAGAAGGACCGACAGAGATCCCCGAACGGTCGGGGTAATAAAAACCGAATTCGTGCATGATCTCCCCGAGGTATGCGCTGAGATTCTTGCCGGTCACCGCCATCATCTCTAGGGCAAGGAGCAGGCCGAACATGGCATCTTTTTCCAGCGTATGGTTATATCCTGATATGCCGTCTGATTCTTCAAAGGCGACGATCGCCCGCTCGGCTGATGATCTCAGGAGATAGGGCCTGAAATTCTTGAATCCCACCCTTGTCTCCCTGACCGGGATGCCGAGTTTCTCCGCGATCGCATTCACCAGGTTGCTGGTGCCGGCGGATTTCACAGCGACACCATGAAACTTTTTGTGCACACGGAGGAAATGGAGCGCCATGGCACCGAAATAGTTCATCGGTATCTGGATGCTGCCATCGGAAAACCGGATGCGGTCGCCGTCAGGATCCATGATGACGCCGAGCTTGAGGCGTGCATTGCTGCCGGCAAGCGCTTGTTCAACGCCTGCCATGTTGCTCTCCGAAGGCTCCGGGGCGACACCGCCGAAGAGATAATCGTCCACTGTCCTCAGGTAGCTGATCTTGGGGCTGGGACCGAGGATCTTCTGGACACGCCCGCGGGTCGCGCCATGGACATGGTCAATGCAGATCATGCAGTCTTCCCTGCTGACAAAATCCCGTATCCGCTTAAGGTCCAGCGTTTTTCTCTGCTGAAGATATGTGAGGTAAAGATCGGTGAGATCGACCTTTTCCATCTCCTTCGGGGGCACGTACGCAGGAACTGCAGACCCCTGCATCATCCTGTTGGCAAGCTCCTCGATCCTCGTGGTGATCTCTGAACCCGCGGGGCCGCCGTCAGAGGGGTTGAACTTGAACCCTCCATAGTTTGCCGGGTTGTGGGATGGCGTAAGATTTACGCAGCAGGCAGCGTGCAGCATCTCGATGCCTGCGGAGAACTCGGGAGTGGCTGCCTCGCCGGCATACCATGTCCTGATGCCCGCCTTCTGCAGGAGACCGATCACCTCCCTGCTGAATTCCGGACCGAGAAAACGGTTGTCATGACCGACAATAACCCCGCGTTTCCTTGTCTCTGCGAAGTTTTTCACCCCCATCGCCTGCATGATTGCGGGGTCCTGCGATCGAAACATCTCTATAATTGCATCAGTGACAATGCGGACATTTCTGAACGTATAGTCCGTGCCGATCTCGCCCCGCCAGCCGGATGTGCCGAAAACCACCTTTGCCGGTGCAGTGTTCTCCCGCGCAAAGCGCTCTATTTCAGAAAGGAGACCCCGGTTTTTTACCGTGTCGGAGAGAATAACCTTCCAGCAGGATGATGCATCCGAAAAATGAACAGCCATGAGCCCTCCGGTCGTTAAGATAACGTATTATTTTACTGCAAAGCAGGAACACCGGCAACCACCAGGGACAGCGGCGGTGTAAGGCAGGCAATATTAAAGTCGTGCTGCGACCTGTTGAATGATATAATTGCCCTAGTAACAGATATTTTCAGCGGGGGGTAGGTTGCAGAACGGCCGGAAGATACGCCTGATCGATCTGATCATCTGTCTGTCAGATGCGACGGACTTTATTGATCCCGTAGTTGTTGACCACCACAGGCAGGTAGCGTACATTGCCTATAGCATAGCTGCTGAATTAGGGCTTGCCCCGAAGGAACAGAAGGATCTGATCCTGGCGGGATCTCTGCATGATATCGGTGCGTTCAGCCTGAAGGAGCGCAAGGATGCCCTGGCATTCGAGCTGAAAAACCCGCATGGCCATGCGCGAAACGGGTATGCCCTGCTCAGGCTTTTTGAACCGCTTTCACGGGTGGCCGCAATCGTCCGCTTCCATCACGTGCCCTGGGACCACGGAGCCGGCAGAGAGTTCAGGGGGGTGGAAGTGCCGTTCTTCAGCCATGTCATCCACCTGTCTGACAGAGTTGCCGTACTGGTGGACAAAAAGCGCGAGATACTCGGCCAGGCCAAGAAGATTTGCGAAGCAATTCAGAAGAAATCGGGCAGCAAGTTCTGTCCCGAGCTGGTAGACGCGTTCCAGAATGTTGCCACCCGTGAGTTTTTCTGGCTGGACCTTGCTTCGCCGTCGATCCAGACCATCCTGTCACAGCGGCTGCGGTCAGCGAATATCGGCATCATTTCGCGCGACATGCTCGGCTTTTCCGAGCTCTTCTCCCGGATCATCGATTTCAAGAGCCCGTTCACGGCTACCCATTCGAGCGGCGTAGCAGCGAGCGCGGAATTCCTCGCCGGGAAAATCGGTTTCAGCCGCAAGGACCGCACGGCCATGAGAATAGCCGGGTACATGCATGATCTCGGAAAGCTGGCAGTTCCCGTGGAGATACTGGACAAGCCTGCCCATCTCAGCAGGAGGGAATATAATGTCGTAAGGCATCATACCTTCTATACCTATCGGATTCTGGAACCGATCGCCCCGCTGCATACGATCACTACCTGGGCAGCGTATCATCACGAGCGGCTTGATGGGACGGGTTATCCCTTCCATCTCAAGAAAAAAGACCTCCCGCTGGGATCACAGGTCATGGCGGTAGCCGATGTCTTTACCGCGCTGACCGAAGACCGGCCTTACCGTGCGGGCATGAAACAATCCGGTGCCGTCAAGATACTCGATGACATGGGTTTGCGGTCGGCTCTGAACGGCGAGATCGTTTCGCTGCTCAGGAGGCACTATGAAGAGATTGATGCCGTGAGAATGCATGCGCAGGCAAATGCCCGGATAAGATACCGGGACATCGACACTGTAAGAAAAGAGGATGATATGACCGATGCCGCAGTCTGAGCGTCCAGCCGTATAGCTGCGCTGCCTGCTGCCAGCTCCCCTCCTTCTCACATCAGAGCGATCTGTGCTAATATAGCTGACTTTTTTACGATGCAGGAGGATTACATGGCAAAGACATACGATATAGCCCTCATTCCGGGCGACGGCACCGGCCCGGAAGTGCTCTGGGAGGGGATGAAGGTCCTCAATGCTGCGTCAGCGAAGTTCGGTTTCAAGCTCGCATTCACGGAGTTCGACTTCGGTGCTGCGCGCTATTTACGGACCGGTGAGACGCTCCCTGACAGCGCTGTCGACGAGCTGAGAAAGTTCAGCGCGATCTTCCTCGGCGCCATAGGACACCCTGACGTGAAACCGGGCATCCTCGAGACCGGCATACTCCTCAAGGCGCGCTTCGCCCTTGACCAGTACATCAATCTCCGGCCGGTGAAGCTCTATCCCAATATAGAGACGCCGCTCAGGGACAAAGGTCCGGAACATATTGATTTCGTGGTCATAAGGGAGAACACCGGTGGGATATACACGGGCCATGGCGGCGCTACCCGGGTCGGCACGACCGACGAGATCGCCACGCAGCTGATGGTGTACGACCGCCGCACCGTCGACCGCTGTCTGAAGTATGCCTTCGAATTAAAGAAGAAACGCAATGCAAAGGACCCGAAGTACGCGGAAAAGCCGATCACGCTCATCCATAAGCGGAACGTGCTAACCCATTGCGGAGACCTCTGGTACCGTGCCTTTGAGGAGATGGGGACAGCGCAGTATCCCGAACTCAAACGGGACTATAATCACGTCGATGCCGCCAACATGTGGTTCGTCAAGAACCCTGAATGGTTCGACGTGACCGTTACGGAAAACCTCTTCGGCGACATCATCACCGATCTCGGCGCCATGATCCAGGGCGGGCTCGGGGTTGCGGCGGGAGGGAATATCAATCCGGAAGGCGTTTCCATGTTCGAGCCCATGGGCGGCAGTGCGCCGAAATATACCGGCAAGAACGTGATCAATCCCATGGCAGCCATCGGCGCAGGCATGATGATGCTCGATACCCTCGGCGAGGCGAAGGCTTCCCAGGCGGTTGAGACCGCCATGGTCGCGGTCATGCAGCAGATGAAGAGCCAGGCAGCGGGCCAGATGGGCTATTCCACATCCGAGGTGGGTGACATGGTCGCCGACCTTGTTGCCAAGGGGTAAATACTCAGGGCGGTATCGGAGTAGGTGGGAGAGGGCGATGATCCCTTTCTGGTTGAAGGCAAAGGATTTTCTTCAGGGTTAGTTTCCCTGAACCCTGCCTTGCAGCTCACGGCACGTCAGTCGATGGTTGGAAGCCCCTTCTTTTTCAGCAGACGACAGGTCTCTTCGTAAATATGTTTCCGCGGTCCCACCGTCACAATCTCTATGACGTGCCCCCGCGCAATTCTATACATGATCGATGGATGGATGAACTACTTCGGCATCGCCATGAAGTATAACAATGCCGTCGAGTTGGATCATTGGCTGAGGCGTCGTATCCGCATGTGCTACTGGAAGCAGTGGCGCAGGGCAAAACGCCGTATCCGTGACAAGCAATCCTGACAGGGCTCAGCAGGAAAGGCTACTGGCATCTTGCAAAGACCCTCTCAACGAATTGCGGCTCTAGCAACGAGTTTCTCCTGAGGCAGGGGCTGTCTTCCATACGCTCACTGCGGACCCTCATGGTGGCTGTTATGGGGAGGGACGGTTAGCTACCGCCCCTTACCCGATTAGCTGTTTACATTGTAACGTTCTTTCCAGCCTGTCTTGTGTGTGCTTTGAACAGCCTTTAGATAATCATTTAATATATTCATTCCGTTCCCTTGCCTTTCAACTAAGGTCTTTTTCTTTAATCTACCATAAATTTTGCCGTAGCATTTTGCGTAATATTCTTTCACTTCATCTGGCGGGTTTTTGTACCCTTCTTCTATTTCAAGAAACCTTCTTACGCATAAAATAACTAAGTCAGAAAGTTGTATCATAGGGTTCTTTTTTGAATCAACTGTCGCACCAAACTCAACAATCCACTTAACTCTATGCGCTGCTACACCTCCAAAGCGTCTGTTATGAAAAATATTTTCTATTTCTTCGATATGTTCATCTTTGTGGTCAAAGATTATTATGCCTCTGGCAGTGCTTCCTAAATCATCTTTTATGTGTTTATTGATATAAGTAACCAGATAATCAAATCCAAGTAGGTATGGGCATTTAGGATCAAATGTCAAAGTTGCCTCACAAGCAGTTGTATTAATTTTTGCTTTGTCAAAAGCAATAAAATGTATACCGTGCTTTCTATTAATTAACAAATCGATGGCTTTGTCTACTAATTGAAGCCTTTTATTAATATCGTCCCCACGAAACGGACCATCTCCATTCGGCGATAGCAATTCGTATGAATGAAGCTCAAAATTATCTGGTAACTTTCCCTCAAAATATTCATTAAGAATATTTTGCCAATCTGAATGTGTTTTATTCCAGCCTTCGTCACGCAGGCTAATTCCACCTAACACGAAGATGGGCTGATCGGGATTTTCTAAGTCAGCTCCAGCGCCTTGTTCGGCGTAATCCGATGGGGCGGACTCCATAAAAATTACTCTAGTGGCCGCCGATGATTATGGCAGACAGGCATTTTCCCCTCTATGGGCTTGATATTAGCATAATCGACCTGCACTGCAAAGAAGAAATGAGCTGCGTGCAAAGAGCACCGTGGTTTCAGTATAATAACACCTTAAAATTCACGCTAAGGGAGCAGAGACATGAAGCGAGTTGGTTTTGTGGGCTGGCGCGGTATGGTCGGTTCCGTGCTCATGGGCCGGATGCTGGAGGAAGGGGACCTCGATCTTGTTGATCCGGTCTTTTTTACGACGTCGAACGTGGGGGGAGCAGGGCCGAAGATCGGCAGGGATACTCCGCCGCTGAAGAATGCGAAGAACATCGACGACCTGAAGGCGATGGAGATCATCGTCTCCTGTCAGGGCGGTGAATATACGAATGAGATCTTCCCAAAGCTGCGTGCTGCGGGTTGGAACGGATATTGGATCGACGCTGCCTCGACCCTACGCATGGAAAAGGACGCGATCATCATCCTCGATCCGATCAACTTCAAGGTCATCCGCAACGGCCTTGCAAGGGGAATAAAAAACTACATTGGCGGCAACTGCACGGTTTCCCTTATGCTCATGGCCCTCGGCGGGATCTATGAGACAGGCCTCGTGGAGTGGATGAGCGCCATGACCTATCAGGCCGCTTCCGGTGCCGGTGCGAATAATATGCGCGAACTGCTGAAGCAGATGGGCGAGGTCCACCGCGTGGCGAAGGAGATGCTGGACGATCCTGCCTCTGCGATCCTCGACATTGACCGGGAGGTCGCCGGTATCCTCCGCGAAGAGCGATTTCCCACCGCATATTTCGGCGTCCCGCTTGCCGGCTCTCTGATCCCCTGGATCGACAAACAGCTTGACAACGGCCAGAGCAAGGAAGAATGGAAGGGACAGGCCGAAACGAACAAGATCCTTGACCGGGAGACAAACCCCATCCCCATCGACGGCCTCTGCGTGCGCATCGGCGCCATGCGCTGCCATAGCCAGGCCCTGACCATAAAGCTCACGAAGGATGTCCCCCTGGACGAGATCAATGATATGATCGCGAAACATAACCTCTGGGTGAAGCTGATTCCGAACGAGCGGGAGATAACCATGCGCGAGCTGACGCCTGCCGCCATAACCGGGACGCTGACCGTGCCCGTGGGTCGTCTGCGGAAGATGAGCATGGGTCCGCAGTTCCTTTCTGCCTTCACCTGCGGTGACCAGCTGCTCTGGGGCGCTGCAGAACCGCTCAGGCGCATGCTCCGCATCCTTATGGAAGAATAGGCAAGATGCTGAAAAGAAAGAAGGCATATGTCGTGGCCGTGGTCGGTGCAACCGGGGCAGTCGGCGAGGAAATGATCTCGACGCTTGAGCAGCGGGAATTTCCGGTGGAAAAGCTCAGGCTCTTCGCATCAGAACGGTCGGAAGGCAGGACGATGAGCTTCGACGGCAGGGATTTCCCGGTCGAGACGCTGAAGACCGACAGCTTTGCAGGGGTCGATATCGCGCTCTTTTCTGCCGGGGGTGAACGATCTGCCCACTGGGCCCCTGTGGCGGTAAAGGCCGGGTGTATTGTCATCGACAATTCAAGTCAATGGAGGATGGACCCGGAGGTGCCGCTCGTGGTCCCCGAGGTGAACGCCAAGGACCTGAAGCACCATAAGGGCATCATTGCCAACCCCAACTGCTCCACGATCCAGATGGTGGTTGTGCTCAAGCCTATCCATGACGCTGCGAGGATCAGGCGCATTGTCGTTACGACCTTCCAGTCGGTATCGGGCACCGGCAAAAAAGCTATGGAGGAGCTTGGACAGCAGACTGCCGATCTGCTCAACTTACGGCAGGTACAAAAGAGCGTCTATCCGCACCAGATCGCCTTCAACTGCATTCCCCATATCGACGCATTCCTCGACAACGGATATACGAAAGAAGAGATGAAGATGGCGAAGGAGACAAAAAAGATCCTGGGTGACGAATCGATCGGGGTCACGGCAACTGCCGTGCGCGTCCCGGTCTTCAGATGTCATTCGGAAAGTCTGAATATCGAGACAGAGAAGAAGATGACCGCAAATGAGGTGCGTGCCGTGCTTGCTGGTGCACCCGGAGTGATCGTATACGATGCACCCGAAAAGAACATCTACCCGCTTGCGATCGATGTCGCCGACAAGGACGATACCTATGTCGGCAGGATTCGCGAGGACGAGACCATAGCGAACGGCATCAATCTCTGGATCGTTTCCGACAATCTCAGAAAAGGTGCTGCGCTCAATGCCGTACAGATCGCGGAGCTGCTCATAGCGCCGGCCGGCAGGAGAACCGGAAACTGACAACCGTGACGGAGCCGCACAGAACGTGATGCAGGCAGACAGCATCATAACCGCAGACTATGTTCTCACGATGGACAGAAACCTCAGCGTGGTGCGGAAGGGCGCCGTCGCGGTCAAGGATAAGAAGATCATTGCTGTCGGTCCTGCGGATGAGCTGTTACGGACCTTCAGCTCATTGAGGCGCATCAACGGTGACGGCAAGGTTGCCTTTCCGGGACTGGTGAACACGCACACGCATGCTGCCATGGTCTATTTCCGGGGTCTTGCTGACGATCTCCCCCTCAAGCTCTGGCTCGAAGAGCATATCTGGCCTGCTGAAGCCAGATGGCTCAGTCCGGAGTTTGTTCAGGATGCGGTGGAGCTTGCCTGCCTTGAAATGATCAAGGGCGGCATTACGTCGTATGCGGACATGTATTTCTTCAGCAACAGCGGGGCACGGGCCACGAAAAAGATCGGGATGCGGGCGGTTATCGGTGCCGGCATTGTTGATTTTCCCACCGTGAGCGGCAAAAACGCAGACGATTACCTTGCGAATGCAGAACGTCTTATCGCGGCATGGAAAGGCGACGACCTGATCACGCCGTCTATCGCCGACCACTCTGCCTACGCCTGTTCTCCCGAGACCCTGAAGAAGTCAAAGGAACTTGCCGAGAGGCACGGTGTGCCTCTTCAGATCCACCTTTCCGAGACCGCGTGGGAAGTCAATGAAATCCTTGCCCGGTATCGTCAGAGGCCGGTCGCTCACCTTGATGCGCTGGGGTACCTCGGCGAAAATATCATTGCAGCGCACTGCGTCTGGCTTGAACCGGAGGAGATCGAGCTGCTGGCGGAAAGAAAGACTGGGGTAGCGCACTGCATCGAGAGCAATCTGAAGCTCGCTTCAGGTATTGCGCCGGTTACGGCGATGCTCAAAGCCGGGGTTAAAGTCACCTTCGGCACGGACGGCGCTGCAAGCAACAATGACCTGAATATCCTGAGCGAGATGTCTACGGCTGCCAAGGTCCATAAGGCGGTGTCAGGAGACCCGACGGCGCTGAATGCCAAACAGGCATTACTCATGGCAACCCGCTGGGGGGCAGAAGCAATAGGCCTCGGCAGGGTTACAGGCAGTCTCGAAGCGGGGAAGGCTGCGGATATCGTCCTTGCGGATCTGAACCGGCCGCATCTCACCCCGCTCTATGACATCTATTCCCATATCGTTTATTCCCTGCATGCTGCTGATATCGATACCGTTCTGGTGAACGGCGGCATGGTCGTTGAACACCGGAATCTGACAACGGCTGATGAGGACGAGATCCTGGCAAAGGCATCTGCATGGGGCAAGAAGATCAGAGAAGCGAACACGCGTTTCTGAAGGATGTTGCATCGATGCGGCTGATTCTGATCCTTATGCTTTCTCTCCTCGGTCCTGTCCTGGCTCTTGCACACCCGGGAAAGACGGATTACCAGGATGCTCACCGCTGCCTGAAGAACTGTGTGGAATGGGACCTGGACTATGGTGAATATCATCTCCATGACGAGAAGAGGAATTCGATCAGGATCGGTTCAGGAAAAATATCCGCCAAAGTACGCATGCCTCAGGTAGAGACCGTGACCGATCAGAAGCCGTTGCCCCTGCCTGCGGCTCCCGAACAGGCGGCAAGGACAGATTCTTCGCACCATGATATTGTTCAGACCCCGGAGCCGGGCAGGGTAACGCCGGTTGTGGAAGGAGGAATGTTTCCGCTACGGGATATGCTGCTCATCATCATTGCGGCGATTCTCGTCATGGTTTTGTTCATTCTGCGGAAAAGAAAGGTCGCCGGGTAGTACGCTTACAGTTCTCTCCGGCCTGCCAGCGCCTTGCTGAGGGTAACTTCGTCTGCAAACTCGATGTCGCTTCCCATGGGAAGACCATAGGCGATACGGGTGACTTTCACGCCGAGCGGTGCCAGCACTTCCTTGATATATTGTGCCGTGATCTCGCCCTTGGTGTTGGGATTGGTCGCCACGACCACTTCCTGGATCCCCCCGGCAGCGACCCTGTCCGCAAGCTCTTTGATCTTGAGCTTTTCCGGGGTGACGCCGTCTATTGGCGAAAGGGCGCCGAGCAGGACATGATAGAGGCACCGGAAGGCCCCAGACCGTTCGATGACCAGGATATTGCTCGGTTCCTCGACCACGACAATGCGGGAACGGTCGCGGGAATCATCGCTGCAGACCTCGCAGATTTCGTTATCCGTGATATTGAAACAGGTGTTGCAGAACCGGGCTGTCTGCTTT
This sequence comes from Nitrospirota bacterium, assembly GCA_003252075.1. GTDB lineage: Bacteria > Nitrospirota > Thermodesulfovibrionia > Thermodesulfovibrionales > UBA6898 > UBA6898. Next base: position 8,935 of record QKDO01000106.1, on the reverse strand, counting down.
ACCGTCCGTATGGCTTCAGCGATTGACATCGCCTCTGACTCGGGCATGGAAAGGATAAAGAATGCAAGCCGCTGTGCCGACTTTCTGCCTATACCAGGAAGTCGCGTCAGCTGATTGATCAGATTTTCGATAATTCCGTGCATTGTTCTTCAGATATGCTCAGGGTGCGTAACGCAATGTTCAATGTCAGGAGGATCATGAACCGCTCTCAGGTTCTGCATTATGGAATCTTGAACACAGAACCGGGAACGGTCATTATCTTCCGAACATGCCGCCGAGGTCGCCCATGCCGGGAATATTAAGCCCGCCGGTGAGTTTTGACATCTCGGCACTTACCATCTCCTGCGCCCTCCTGATGGCCTCATTCGATGCCGCCAGGATAAGATCCTGGAGCATTTCGACATCATCAGGGTTCACGACATCCTTTTCGATCTTTATGGAGACGATGCTTCCGGAGCCGCTTGCCACAACCGTCACCATACCGCCGCCGGCAGTTGCCTCCACCGTCTTTTTCTTGGCCTCTTCCTGGGCCTTCGTCATCTCTTCCTGGAGCTTCTGCGCTTGTCGCATCAGGTCTCCCAGCATCTTTTTAGACATGGTCTCCTCCGTTTCCTTTTGTTCCTGCGTTCTCGATGGGTATTACGTCAATAATGCTCCCCTCGAAGAGCTCAAGAGCTTCTTTGACGAGCGGCTCCTCGAGTGCTTTTTCTTTCAAATCCTTTTTTTTTACAGTCTTCTTCTGCTGTACGGCGATCGTTACCCCGATCTTCCTGCCGGCATGCTCAGTGATCTTCTGCTCGATGGCGTTGAGATTCTCGCTGATCGTATCACGGAAAACGGCATGTCCGCCGTTCAGGATGAGCCGCAGCTCGTTGCCCTGCAGTTCAATATGGGCATGTTCAAGCTTTGATGCAAGGGGGGCATCGATCGTTTCGATTACTTTTTTCCATACACTGGAAATGTCCTCAGCCGCGGAGATACGCCCAGTTTCGGGAGTCTCTTCAGCCTCCTCATCCTCAGGGGCAGCGCTGTCGGCACGATCGGGTGCCGGCGGGGCTGCGACTTTTTCCGCAAGCGGAACATCCGTCACCGTTTCCGGGTGCGGGGAAGGAAGCGGCGTTTTTTTGGGGACCATATCCCTACCCGCGGGAGCGGCCAGCGGCGGCACGGCGTCTGCTGTCGGTAACAGGGTATCAGGTTCCTGTCGCGATGTCGGTATCGTCGCGTTCCCGGGCAGCCGGTCAAGATTCTCGATAATCTCCTTCACCGACTTCAGGCTGCTCAGAAAGCTGGCACGAATCAGGGCCATCTCGAGCGCCATCCTCGGCAGGGACGAGTTCCGCACATCTGCTTCAGCCTTCATCACTTCAGCAAGCATAAGTGCGAGCTGGTCTTCTGACGAAGCGGCAACAAGTTCTTTCACTGCTGCGAGCTCTTCGTTGCTCAGATCGAGCGCGGCCGACGGCTGTTTTACGACGCTTGCTATCAGGATGTCCCTGAAGAACTGCGCAAGCTCCCGGGCAAATGTCCTGAGATCAGCTCCCTGTTCAGCGAGATTATCGATGATCGCCAGAAGGTCAACGCGATTGCCGGTGATAAGCGCCCGTGCAGCCTTTGCCAGCATAGCGAAGTCAGTCAGTCCGAGAAGGTTCTGGACATGTTCCTCACTGATCTCGTCTGTGAAGGAGGATATCTGGTCCAGTATGGTCAGCGAGTCCCGCATGCTGCCGTCGGCTGCCTTGGCGACCAGACCCAGGGCATGGGACGAGATGTTGATCCCCTCGGCATCGGCAATATGCCGGAGCCGCGCCTTGATCACATTGGCAGCTATTCTTCTGAAGGGCATATGCTGGCAGCGCGAGAGGACCGTTGCCGGGATTTTTTTCATCTCTGTTGTGGCCAGGACGAAGATGACATGCGGCGGCGGCTCTTCGAGGGTCTTCAGGAGTGCGTTGAAAGCTGAGGTGGAGAGCATATGGACTTCGTCGATAATATAGACCTTGTATTTCCCGCCCGAAGGGGCATATTTCACACGCTCCCGCAAGTCCCTGATATCATCAACACTGTTGTTCGAAGCACCGTCGATCTCAATGACATCAACGGAGGAACCCTCGGTGATGCCCCTGCAGGAATCACATCTGCCGCAGGGAGCGGCGGTAGGGCCCTCTTTGCAGTTCAGGGCCTTGGCAAGAATACGCGCCGCTGATGTCTTGCCGACACCGCGCGGACCGGAGAAGATATAGGCATGCGAGATCTTCCCCTGAGAGACGGCATTCGTGAGGATGCGGGTGATCGCCTCCTGCCCCGCAAGGTCCTCAAAGACGGTTGGCCGCCATTTTCGTGCTAGTACCAGGTAGCTCATAATTGTGTGCAATCCGTGATCCCTGAGATGCAACGGTCCGGTATCAAGAAGCATTCAGGCCGGCGCGCTGCCATACTGATCACGGATACCTCTTGCCCGTTACCGCTTCTTATCTGCTCCAGCCCGTGAGCGGCTTGCTGCGGCACACAGGCAAAATGCTTATCGCTGCTTCCTTCCGGACCTGACGAGATTCACACATGACTGTTGCGCAGGGCCGCACACGGACTGCAGCAGATACGTGCATATCGGGAACAAGAAAACGTGGTTATTTTAGCACAGATGGTATTTTTTCGGCATGGAATGCCGATGGCAGGCATGGCTATACTCTGCAGCGCAAGCAGGATGCTGCCGTGTCCGGCAATATGATATAGTTTTTGATAATGAGACATGAACAGATTTCCGCTGCGTTGGCAAAATGGTTTGGTGCAGGCAGTACCTGCGGGCAACCTCTCTATCTCGTAGGAGGTACGGTGCGTGACCTGCTGCTCGGCCAGAGCCCCCGTGATCTTGATCTGGTCTGCAGGAACGCAAAGGAGGTCGCTTCGGACATCGCCAGACGCAATAATGCATCATTGGTCTCCATGGAAAAGAAGCCCGGCGAGCCCTGCTACCGGGTTATAGACAGAGCATGCCCCAATGCATTCATCGACCTGGCCGAGATGCGGGGCAAGGATATCCGTGATGACCTGCATCAGCGGGATTTTACCATAAACGCCATGGCTCTGGAGATTCGGGAGGGCGGGGTCTTCGGTGAGCTTGTCGACGTGCTGCAGGGAGAAGAGGATATCAGGATGAAGACCGTCAGGATGGTTAGTGATCGGGCGCTGGTGTCAGATCCCCTCAGGATTATACGCGCTGTTCGCCATGCGGCTTCGTTGCATTTTGCGATCGAAGAGGCAACGCTGCGAGAGATACGGAATTGGGCAGGGCTTGTTACGGAGGTTTCTGCAGAGCGTGTTTTGACTGAACTGCTTCTTATCCTCGAAACGGACCGGAGCGCAGGCTATTTCAGGCAGATGGACGAGCTTGGCATCCTGGCGGTCCTGTTCCCTGAAATCGCACCCCTGAAGACATGCGGTCAGAATGGGTATCACCATAGGGATGTCTGGGAGCATTCGCTTCTCGTCATGGAGAACGTTGAACGGGTACTGGCTGACCTTGCCGGTTATTTCGGAGGCATCAGCAGCTCTGTTGCAGAAAGCCTTGCTGCAGGAACTTCCTCACTGGTCAAGCTGGCTGCCCTGCTTCACGATGTCGGAAAACCGGCGACCAAAGCCGTGCTACCTGACGGGAGGATCACCTTTCGCAGGCATGACAGCGTCGGTGCCGGCATGGCAAAGGCCGTTTGTGAGCGCCTGCGGATGCCGAACCGGTCGAGGGATCTCGTTGTGCGTATGGTGCGGGAGCATCTCCGGCCCTTGGTCCTTTCTTCCTTCGGGACGAAGAGCAGCGCACTCGTGCGCTGGTTCGGCAGGATGCGGGACGATGCGGTACCGGTGCTTGTCCTGGGGATGGCGGATGTCATGAGCAGCCTCGGTCCGGCCTCAGGAGCTGAATACCGCGAGCGTGTCATCACAGGGATCAAAGAGAGCATGCATGCCTATTTCGCTTCCCTGCGTCAGAGGATCACGTCGCCGCTCCTCATAACCGGTGACGACTTGATTGCCATGGGCATGCAACCGGGCATTGCTCTGGGGAAGCTTATTTCCCGGCTGCGCTTTGCGCAGGATAGAGGGAAGATCAACAGCAGGGAAGAGGCTCTGTGTGCTGCGCGGGAAATGATCCGCGAACTACCTCAGGGAGGAAAGCCTCGGCCCTGAAGGCCGTGCTGTCCTACCCGGCACGCAAGGATTCGACAATGTTCATGCGCGCTGCACGGACAGCCGGCAGAACCCCGCCGACAAACCCCATGATGAGCGAAAAGAGCAGGGAATAGGCGGCTATGTCAAGGGTGAGGGCGAAAGAAAAGGCAAGTTCGGAAAAGGTCTGAAAGTTCAGTGTCGAGACCGTGAAAAGCTGCAGAAACGAGGCGAGAAAGAGACCGGCGCACCCGCCGATGAAACCGAGGAGCACTGCCTCCATGATGAACGCAGAGAGGATATTCCTTCTTTGGAACCCGAGCGCCCGAAGCGTACCGATCTCTGCGGTGCGGTTTGCGACGGCAGAATACATGGTGATCATGGCACCGATGATCGCGCCGAGTGAGAAGATGACCGTGAGAGAAATGCCGAGGATACGGAGAAATTTTGCCATCGCTGCTGACTGATCTGCATAGTATTCCGTTTCCCTCTTTGCCTCGAGCGCAAGGCGCGGGTCCGACTCAATGCGGTCCTTGCTCGTGATGAAATCGGATGAGTCCCGCAGGCGGAAGATTACCGATGAATATGCAGGTCTGCGAAATGCCTGCATCAGCTGGTCTACATCTCCCCAGATCTCTGAATTGAACCCGGTATTGCCCGCGTCAAAAACACCCGCGATCGTCCACTCACGGTTGTTAAAGCGGAGCTGTTCACCCATGCCGCCGCCCTGGAAGCGCTTTGCAATGCTCGACCCGGCTAACAGCTCGTTTGAACCCGGTCTGGGCAGCCTTCCTTCTATGAGCTTCACCTGCGGCCTCAGGATAAGGGACGTTTCCGTCACCCCTCTGATGACAACCTGACCGGGCTTGGTGCTCCCCCGCTTCTGGAGATTTATCAGAACAACCAGCTCTTTTGCCACGAGATCCCTTCCATCAGTTCCGGTCGCTATTTCCGGCTGTGTCTCCACAATGGCGGCTGCAAGGCGGTCAATACTGCTCTGCACTTCAGAACCGGCAGCATTTCTGATCACCAGCACATTATCAGGGGAACCGGTTTCCACCAGGGTTTTTTTGAGCCCCTCGGCAAGCATGAGGATCGCGGCAAAGACAAATACCACGAGGGCCATGCCGGATGCGGTGAAGACCGTGGTCAGCCGGCGCTTCCAGAGATTCCTGTAGCTGTATGTTACGGGTATCCTCATCTAGGCAACCTTCCTCAATCCTTCCGCTATACCGATATGTACGACTCTGACGGCGGGTATGATTGCAGCGCATGTTGCCACGATAACGGATGCAAGGACATCGAGATACACTGTCCGGGGAGACACGAAGAAAACGGGAAGGAACGTGCTCATGGCATCACCGAAGGCCTTTGCAGCAGGGAAGGTCGCCAGGATCCCGATCGCGCAGCCGGTCAGAGTGATCACAAAGGACTCCCCGAAGATGAGGCCGGCAAGGTGATGGGAGCCGAAGCCGAGGGTCTTGAAGACGACATATTCATTGGTGCGCTCACGTGCGGCCATTGCCATGGTGTTGGCCACGACAGCCATAATGATGACGATGACGACAAATGAGACCAGCTGGATCGCGATGACAATCGCTTCGGTCATGGATACAAAGCCCATCTGGAAGGCCTTTTCCGTTTCGGTTATCGTCTCGGAGATCGAATTCTTGAACGACCGGTCGATTGCACCGGCGACTTCAGCCGCCTGGTCCGGATTCTTGATGCCGAGGATGAAAAACCCGATCTGCTCAGCCCTCTGGGGAGCGGTCTTTTTCATGGCTTCGTTCAGGTATTCCCAGTGGAAGAAAAACTGGGACTCATCGGTACCTTTGTCCCGTCCCCGGTAGATGCCGCTGACGACGAAGTCCCAGTTGCCCGGGAATATCGTTCCTTTGAGTGTTACGGTGTCGCCGGGCTTCCAGCCGTATTTCCGTGCGGTCAGCCGGCCCACCATGCAGCCCTTTCGGTCATGCAGAAAGGCTGTTTTTTCGTCAGGGGAAAGGAGATATTCCGGGTACAGTTCCAAGTAAGTCTTCGGATCAACGGCAAAGTTCGGGAAAAAATTCTTCTCATCGATATAGATGCCGCCGAACCAGTTTCCCCAGGATACGGTTTTCACCCCTTCTATCTGCCGTATCTTGTCCCGGTAAGATGACGGCAGCATGAAGACAAGGGATATGGCATTCCGTGTGACGAGACGGCTTGCTGACGATGCTTCAACACCGGAATACCAGGCGCTTACCACGGTCCTCAGAAGGCCGAAGGCAAGGATCGCTATCGAGATGCCGAGGATGGTCAGTGCTGTGCGCAGCCGGTGTCGGAAGGCGTTTCTCAAGAGGAGCTTAATCAGGAGCATTGTTCAGGATTCCCTTGTCAAGATTCCGGATACTGTGTGCACGTTCTGCTGCCCGGGGATCATGCGTGACCATGATGATCGTCTTGCCCAGCTCTGCATTCAGTCTGGAGATAAGGTCAAGGATATCTTTCGCGGAAATCCGGTCAAGGTCTCCTGTCGGCTCATCAGCCACCAGCATCAGGGGGTCGGTTACGACGGCACGGGCAATCGCAACGCGCTGCTGCTGGCCTCCGGACAGCTCTGAAGGGTAGTGGTCCATTCTGTCGGCAAGGTTTACCACCTGCAAGGCTAACTCTGCGTGCTCCCGGCGCTCTTTTCTCGACAGTCCGGTCAGGAGCAGCGGAAGTTCTACGTTCTCACGTGCATTGAGAACAGGGATAAGGTTGTAGAACTGGAAGATGAAACCGACGCTGGTGCTCCGCCAGGCCGCCAGGTCGGTCTCGGAAAGGGTCATGATATCCCTGCTCCCCACAGTAATGGACCCGCTGTCAGCCTTGTCAATGCCGGCAATCAGATTCAGAAGCGTTGTCTTGCCCGAGCCGGACGGACCCATGAGTGCCAGAAACGCTCCCTCAGCGATGTCGAGGTCGATATGCTGAAGCACCGGAAGAGTCTGACTGCCGCGCTGGTAGGACTTGGAAACGTCCCGTATCCTGACTATGGGGGGCGGTGGCGGCATTTATTTTTCTGAGACGCGTACTCGTGTACCGGTCTTCAGATCGTCTGCCGGTCTGCGCACGATTCTGTCTCCTGCCTTCACGCCGGAACGGACCTCGACCATATCTCCGATCTTTTCACCGATCGTTACCGCTGTTTCTACCAGTTCACCGTCCCTGATGAGGAAAACAGCGGATCTGCCGTTCCTCGTCAGCAGTGAATCGCCATTGACTGCAGTCCTTGGCCTGAGATCATCTTCGTTCATCTGCCTCTCGAGAAAGGCAACTTTAGCGCTCATCTCGGGAAGTATCCGCGGATCGCTGTCAACGAATTTAACCTTTACCAGGATCGTTGCCTTGGTTCGGTCGGCCGTAGGGACGATCATATGAACCTCTCCCCGAAAGCGGGAATCGGGAAGCGCATCAAGCTGGATTTCGCAAGGCTGTTTCGTAGCCACCTGGCCGATGTTCGATTCTGACACATCCACTTCGACCTGCAGGGAGTTCATGTCTGCGATCGATACGACAGCAGCCTTTGCATTGGCAGCAGCACCGAGTGGTGTGATGATGTCGCCGACGTCGGCATCTTTGGTGAGGACAACTGCATCAAAGGGTGCGCGGATACGGGCGTATTCCAATGTCACCTCAGCTTCCCGGAGCGCCGCAGAGGCAGCCCTGACAGATGCCTCAGCCGCTGACACCGCAGCCTCAGCCTTGCTGTTTCTGGCTTCTGCTGCGTCGTATTCAAGTTTTGCAATAAAGCCTTTGGCGAGCAGTTCTTTGCTCCGGTAATAGTTCACTGCAGCATCGGTACGCTCAGCCTTTGCCTGTTCAAGGTTTGCCGCGGCTACCCTCAGGTTTGCGGAAGCCTGATCCTTTGCTGCTGCCGTATCATCGCTTTCGAGCTGCGCGATGACGTCCCCTTTCTTTATCCTGTTGCCTTCTTCCACAAAGATCGATACGATTCTGCCGGTTATCTTGGATGCCACCGCTGCCTTGCGCTGGGCTACCACATACCCGCTCGCATTGAGCAGCGTAAAAGCCTGTGAAGGATATGCCTTTGTAACGACCGCAGCTTCGACCGAGACAGCGGGGTAGAGAATCTTTCGGGAAATAAGAAACAACGCAAGGATACCCGCTGCAATAAGAAAGGCGATGACGAACATTGACCGCTTGCGTCGTGTCTTGCCGGCTGCGGTAGCGCTTTTGTCTATGGTCAGCTTTGAAAGGTCTTCGCTCGCCATGTCGTTATATCGCCTCCTGAGCTGAAACACACATGCCGGTATTATACCAGAGAGATGATTCGGGGCAGGTTGGGGCATGAAAACCGGCGTGTTTCATGCATTTTTTCTGTTGCATTCTTGAAAGAATTCCAATAGCATGAAGTATAACGTGGCGTGATCCAGAAAACGATAAGCTGATCTTCTCGCTCTTATTCATCGCAATCATATAATCGGCAGGCACTGGGCGTAGATATATGGCGTCCCGGAGAGATAACGGATGAGTGCTGAACAAACCCACATATAAGGAGGAGAACATGTCTTTAATGAAATGGAGAATATCCCGGCTGCGTATGAGCGTTGCTGTATTGCTGCCGTTGATCCTTATTTCCGGCAATATCTGGGCGCAGCCAACGGGAGCAGCTGCGATGAGAACCAATGCCCACCAAAAGGTCGAGAACGTTCTGGCAGAGCTTCAGTATGAACAGCAGAAGGGGATCGCCTTTGGCCAGAGCTTTTCGCAGCAGCGGGGAATTCAG
>QKDO01000021.1 GCA_003252075.1 Nitrospirota bacterium | reverse complement strand
TGGCCCAAACACCCGCGCATCTACGAGATCACCACTTGGGTCTGGCTGGGTAAAATCGGGAGGACATTGCAGAAATGACCATGATTCGTCTTAACAAAGTAATTCTGCCCGGTATTATCCTTATCTGTGCGTGCGCAGGCATGCTGCATGGGGGAGCCTCGTCCGCGCCATCCGGACCTGAGGGAGTAGAATGGCGTCTGGTAGAGGCTGGCGGAGCACCCGTGCCTCCGCTGGTTGATGAAAAACAGCCGCGCATCCTGCTCGATCCTGTTCAGAAGAAAGCAGCGGGATTTTCCGGCTGCAACAACTTCTTCGGAAGTTATGAGCTCGATGGGGCCTCGTTGAAGTTCGGTCCCGTCGGCGCCACAAGGATGTTTTGCGAAGGTGTGTCCGGTGAGGTGGAGATGCGCTTCATGAAGGCTCTTGATGAGACGCGGACATGGGAACGCAGAGATGGCATACTGCTTCTGCTGAAAGGCGGCCAAAGTCTCGCCCAATTCACGATGAAACAGGAAGGCGCGCAAGCACCCGACCTCGGGTCAATGACCTTTCTCTCCAAATGGCTTCCCGCGGGCAAGCTGACTCTTTCCGGGGGTGAGCACCGCGAGTCTGCAGCTCCGGACTCAGCTTCTGAGATCATGGTAAAGCTGAGCGACAAGAAGGAGTTCGGGGTAATAAACGGGAGGCAATCTGGTGCAGTCGTCCTCATGACAGACCTAGGCGGCAGCGGCACATTCTACGATCTGGCGCTTCTTTCAAAGGAAGCCGAAGGATGGGTGAACAGGGACATATCTTTCTTGGGCGACAGGGTGAAGGTACATACCATAGAGATCAAGAATAATGAGATCGTTGTATCCATGACAACGCACGGCCCCGGGGACCCCATGTGCTGCCCGACGCTCGAGGTGAAGAAGCGCTTTACAGTTCAGGAGGACCGCCTTGTCCCGGTCGCTGAGAGCAACAAAGAAGAGGACTCCCGCATCATTGGCACAGTCTGGCAGTGGGTGCAGACGCTCTACAATAACGACAGCAAGAATGTCCCCGCAAAGCCGGAGAACTACACGATCCAGTTTCTGGAAGACGGCAAGATCAATGTGAAGGCAGACTGCAATCTCAAGGGCGGCGTCTATTCCACGGATGGAAAGAGGATCTCCATTGAGATAACCCACTCCACCATGGCTGCATGCGAAGAGGGTTCCCTTGAGGAACCCTTTGTCCGCGACCTCACTGGCGGTTTCATCTTTTTCTTTAAGGACGGGGATCTTTACATCGACCTGAAATACGATACCGGGACCATGAAGTTTTCAGGGAAGAAGAGAAAATAACGCGGGGAAGGGCGGATGAAGAGACGGCAAGATGCTGCTTGCCCTTCCTTTCAGCCGCAAATGCCAGAGCCGTTCGTCGATATTTTTTATGAGAAAAAGACTATGCATAGGCGAGACGTTATCTTATAATGTTCTTGCATGAGAAGATGCAGAATACGGTGGGGAAAGCAGCCGGCGGTATGAGGACCAGGAGACTCACGCGGTGTTTATAATCCGTACGCCACAGGGGGAACGTTCCATGAGAAGACAACGCAAGACTGATGCAGTCCCTGCAGCACTCATCTGCAGCATGGCTCTTATCAAGACCCTGACCCGGGTTAGTCCCCAGAAAAAGACAACGCCGGCCTCAGGCATGACAGAATGTCGTTCGTGCGCATGAGAGATGCCGTGACCAGAGCTGTATTCCTCCTGATTCTCACCCTTGCCCTTCCCTTGTGGGCGGTCGCAGCTGAAGCGCAATCTGCCCAGCAACCTGATGCCCTGAATCAGCCTGTTGAAACCGCCCCGGTGATCATCGACGATATGACGCTCTTTTCGGTGAGGGGGATCTCTTCCTACCCCGCTCAGGAGCGGGCCAACGGCATCGCCCGCCGGATTAAGGAAATAGCAGCGGACAGCACAATTCCGGCCGATTCGCTGGTCGCTGTCGATACCGGCATCTGGACGGAACTGAAGGCGGGTGACATTCGCATTTTGGTGATTGTCGACGCCGATGCAGTTATCGAGGGGATTAAAAGGCCCGAGCTGGCCCTTGTCTACGTCCCGAAGGTGCGAGCAGCGATCAATGCCTACCGCCAGTTCCGAACAAAGGAGTATCTGAGCAGAGCGGTCCTGAACGCCTTTGTCTCGACCCTCGTATTCATTATTGCCGTCTTCATCATCCTGAAACTGTTCCTCAAGCTCCATACATTCGTAGAAGCGCGCTTCCAGGAAAAAATCGAAGACATAAGCGTCAAGTCCTTCAGGCTCATCCGCAGGAAAGACGTCTGGGCAGCGATCAGAGAGGGGGTGCGCATACTCCGCATCGTCATGCTCTTTGCGCTCGCCTATGCCTATCTGGGGAGGGTGCTCATCCTTTTCCCGTGGACACGTCTCTATGCAAAGAAACTGGGGCAGTTTCTCCTGAGCCCCTTACAAGTACTCGGACAGGGGTTTGTGCGGGAACTGCCCAACCTTCTCTTCCTTGCCGTTCTCTTCATTATCATGCGGATAGTCCTCAGGATGCTCCATGCTTTCTTCCGGCAGGTTGAGCAGGAGAAGATCAGGATACGGGGATTTTATCCCGACTGGGCCGAGCCGACGGACAGGCTTGTCACCGTGCTCGTCACGGTCTTTGCCCTCGTCGTTGCCTTCCCGTACATTCCCGGCTCAGAATCCGGCGCCTTCAAGGGCATCTCCATATTCATCGGCGTCCTCTTTTCGCTCGGGTCGCAGTCTGCTGTGGCAAATATCATCGCCGGCTTTGTCGTCAACTACCGGAGAGCCTTCAAGGTTGGCGACCGGATCCAGATCAATGAGATCATCGGTGATGTAACCAAGATACGGATGCAGGTGACGCATATCCGGACGATCAAGAACGAAGAGGTAATCGTGCCGAACTCCACGATCCTAAACAGCAACATCGTGAACTACAGCACCTATGCGCGTCAGAACGGCTTAATTATCCATACCCAGATCACGATCGGTTACGACGCTCCCTGGCGGCAGGTTCACGCACTTCTCCTCATGGCTGCAGGGCGGACACCGCAGCTCCTGAAGGAGCCGCCGCCCTTCGTGCTCCAGAAGTCCCTCGACGACTTCTACGTCACCTACGAACTGAACGCTTATCTGGATCATCCGCAGAAGATGGCACTTGCCTACTCAGAACTCCACAAGAATATACAAGACTGCTTCAACGAGTATGGGGTCCAGATCATGTCACCGAACTATGAAGCCGACCGTGCGACCCCTACAATCGTACCGAAGGAAAAGTGGTATGCACCGCCGGCAAACCCGGCTGCAGAGGAAGCACCTGAGAACCAGGCATGATCTAACCGGGCCTCCCGCTAGCACAGACGAATGAATCGGCAGAACTGCGCATAGCATAGCGTTTATAGAGGAAGCCACGCCTTTTCTCAAGGGCATTTGTATGTTCTGCCGTCTCGCAGCACTGCATGGTGCCTATCGTGATAATTAGACAAGATCATCTTTCCATGATATAAATGAAGTATTCCGGCTTGTCTGAAGAATCGATGTTTTAAAAGTTATTTTAGCCGCTTCTCGCGCTTTTTGCTTTATGACCAATGATGAACAATGGGCATTTAACAACACAGGTTCGACTCTATCGCGGCAAGCCGGTGCGGCGCATGCACGTGATGGTGAAACCCACGGGTGCCCTCTGCAATCTCGACTGCACCTACTGCTACTACCTCTCGAAGCAGGAACTTCTCGGGAACCCTGAGCAGTGGCGCATCTCAGACGAGTAATCAGTATGTCGTGTGAACTGAAAAGGAAATCCAGTGCGGGAATAGCCATACTATTCCTGATGTTGCTCTGTCTTTTGTCGTTGATTCCTGTATTGGCTGAAAGCGGTCCGAAGTCCGGACAGAAAGACGAGCAAT
>QKDO01000008.1 GCA_003252075.1 Nitrospirota bacterium | reverse complement strand
AGAACCATTTCAATGAGTTAGCCCAAGGGCTTGAGAGGGAAATAATGTTTACAGAGAAAGAACAATGCTGTCAATTATTTTATCTTATTTGCCGTATAAAAAGAAGATGATTTTAATATAAAGAAATGCTTTAAGATTTTCTTGGAATGCAATAATTTTTATTATAAGTTTGGTTGTTGACAAGAAGTATATTTTGATATATTTTAGTCGTATGGCTGTTAAACTGGGGCAAATTCTGATAGCTTCGAGCATTCTTACGGAAGAACAACTGAAACAGGCCCTCAATACCCAAAAAAAAGAGGGGGGAAGGCTCGGCACAAATCTTGTCAAGCTTGGCTTCATTACCGAAGAGAAACTTGTCGCTTTTCTGAGCAAGCAGTATGGTGTCCCTGCCATAAATCTTACTGAATACAAAATAGATGCTGCGGTCCTCAAGCTCATACCTGCTGACATGGCAAAAAAGTACCTTATTATGCCGGTTGCGAGGGTGGGGGCGACCTTGACTATTGCGATGGCAGACCCTTCGAATGTTTTTGCCATTGATGACGTCAAGTTTATGACCGGGTATAACGTCGAAGTGGTGGTGTCTACCGAGAGCGCTATTGTTGGCGCGATTACCTCCTATTATCTCGGCAGGGGAGAGAATGTCCTTGCGACAGCCACATCACCTCAGCCTAAGGCTTCAGCATCAGCAATTCTTCAGGCAAAGGACTACACGCTGAGCGATGAAGATCTGAACACCGGTGCAGATGCTTTTAGCGCTGTGGATGAGGGCCCCCAGGTTAGTGTCGATGATTTCGATTCGATTGTCGGCAGCGCTCTTGACGGCGTGGACGTTATGGAGGAAAAAGAGGATGCCGAGGTTGTCAAGGAAGTTGAAGCGCCAATTGTGAAGCTGGTGAACGGTATTTTTGTCAACGCAATCAAATCAGGTGCGAGCGACATCCATGTTGAACCCTATGAACAATCTCTTCGGGTACGGTACCGCGTGGACGGTGTTATGTATACGGTTATGAATCTTCCTACCAAGATCAGGGCAGCGCTGACCTCCAGGATCAAGATCATGTCAAAACTCGATATTGCAGAGAGGAGGCTGCCCCAGGACGGCAGGATCAAGCTGAAGCTCGGGAAAAAGCGCGACATAGACTTCCGCGTCTCTGTTCTTCCCTGCCTCTTCGGGGAAAAGACGGTCCTCAGGCTTCTTGACAAGGGCAACCTGCAGGTCGATCTTACCAAACTGGGTTTTGAGCAGGCTGCAATGGATGACTTTATGGAGGCGCTCAATAAACCGTACGGGATGATTCTGGTTACGGGACCTACGGGCAGTGGCAAGACCACGACTCTCTATTCTGCACTGAATCACCTGAACAAACCGGATACGAACATTATGACCGCTGAAGACCCTGTTGAATTCAACTTCATGGGCATCAATCAGGTCCAGGTCAGGGAAGAGATAGGCCTCACCTTTGCAGCATCGCTGAGATCTTTTCTCCGGCAGGACCCTGACATCATCATGGTCGGTGAGATCAGAGACTTTGAGACCGCAGAAATCGGCGTCAAGGCGGCGCTTACCGGCCACCTTGTCTTAAGCACCCTTCATACAAATGATGCTCCCGGAACGATAAGCAGGCTTTTGAATATGGGTATCGAGCCATTTCTGGTTTCTTCCGCGGTTGTCCTTATCCTTGCACAGAGGCTTGCAAGAAGAATATGCGCACAGTGTAAAATGGAAGACCCTATCCCTCCCCAGGCGCTGGTAAAGATCGGCTTTGGCGAGGAAGAGGCACGCAGCATAAAGGTTTTTAAGGGAAGGGGATGTCCAGCTTGTAATAACACGGGATATAAAGGTAGGGTTGCTCTCTATGAGGTCATGCTCATTAAAGACGAGATCAAGGAACTGGTACTTGAAGGTGCGTCCACTGCGGAAATAAAAAAGGCTGCAATCCGGCTCGGCATGAAGACCCTGAGAATGAGTGGTAAGACAAAAATCGTGGAAGGCGTAACTACTATAGACGAAGTATTACGCGTTACGTTTGAAGACTAAAGGAGAACTGAATGGCGACGATTTACGATCTGCTCAAAGTCATGATAGAGAAAGGAGCTTCGGACCTCCATATCACGACTGGCAGCCCACCAAGGCTTAGGGTAGACGGCAAGCTCATCCCTCTTGACCATCCACCGCTGACTCCTGTCGAGACCAAGTCTCTCTGTTATAGTATTCTGACGGATGCCCAAAAGCACAAGTTCGAAGAGAACAACGAGCTTGACCTTTCTTTTGGCGTAAAAGGGCTCAGCAGGTTCAGGGGCAATGTCTTTATGCAGCGTGGTGCGGTTGCCGGTGCATTCAGGACCATACCCTTTGAAATAAGGACCTTTCAGGATCTTGGGTTGCCCGAGATCGTGAACGATCTGGTCAAGAAGCCCCGCGGGCTTATCCTGGTTACCGGACCTACGGGCAGCGGTAAATCAACGACCCTTGCCGCGATGGTCGACAGGATCAACTCGGAGCGGTATGACCATATCATAACGGTTGAAGACCCTATCGAATACCTTCATGGACATAAGAAATGTCTCATCAACCAGCGAGAGGTGCATGCTGATACCTCTTCGTTCAAGGCTGCGCTCAGATATGTTCTGCGACAGGACCCCGATGTCGTGCTTATTGGCGAGATGAGAGACCTCGAGACCATAGAGGCCGCCCTCACGGTTTCCGAGACAGGCCACCTTACCCTTGCAACCTTGCATACCAATTCGGCGGTGCAGACCATCAACCGTATTATCGATGTTTTCCCTCCCCATCAGCAGGAGCAGATTCGCGTCCAGCTCTCGTTTGTTCTCGAGGGAATATTGTCACAGCAGCTGATTGCAAAGAAATCCGGCAAGGGAAGGGCTCTTGCGATCGAGCTGCTCGTACCGAACCCCGCGATCAGGAACCTTATCCGGGAGGACAAGATCCACCAGATCTATTCCTCGATGCAGACGGGGCAGTCGCGCTTCGGCATGCAGACGATGAACCAGTCTCTCGTAGAACTCTATACAAAGGGGCATATCTCATATGAGGATGCCGTAGGCAGGTCGCCGGTACCTGATGAAATAATCACGATGCTGCAGAGGCTCAGTTCTGCGCCCTCTGCGCGCGGGAGGTGATAGCAAATGGCAACGGTATTTGAATGGTCAGGCAAGACAGGGAAGGGGCTGGTAGAGTCCGGTGAGCTTACGGCGAACTCCAAGGATGAGGTAATTGCCCAGCTGCGGAGAAAGAACATTACTGCCACGCTGGTCAAACCGAAGGAAAAGACTTCAGCGCTCGGCAAGCTGAGCTTCGGCGGAGGGGTAAGCGACAAGGATATTGTCGTATTCACGCGGCAGTTTGCCACGATGATCGATGCCGGGCTTCCGCTTGTCCAGGCTCTGGACATTCTCTCTACCCAGGTTGAAAACAAGACAATGGCAAAGGCTCTAACCGCAATAAAAAATGATGTCGAGTCAGGCTCTACGTATGCGGATGCGCTCAGGAAACATCCGAAAGTATTTACAGACCTCTATGCGAACATGGTAGCTGCGGGCGAGTCAGGGGGTATTCTTGATACGATCCTCAACCGGCTGGCTAACTATATCGAAAAGTCGATGAAGCTTAAAAAGAAAGTAAAAGGTGCCATGATCTATCCCATCGTCGTCTCTACCATTGCCGTAGGAGTCATTGCGGTCATCATGGTCTTTGTCGTGCCTACATTTGCGAAAATGTTCGCTACCCTTGGCGGCTCGTTGCCCGCTCCCACACAGCTCGTTATGAGCATAAGCAATTTTGTTGCGGGAATCGGTGGACTGATCGTCCTCATCCTGCTGATCGCGGCTGGTGTGGCATTTGTTCAGACACGGAAAACAGAAAAAGGGAGGGCGCTGACAGATGCTGTATTCCTGAAACTTCCCATTTTTGGTATTCTTCTCCGGAAGGTGGCGGTCGCGAAGTTTACGCGGACATTGGGGACGCTCGTCAGCAGCGGAGTTCCTATCCTGGATGGACTTGAGATAACCGCGAAAACAGCGGGCAATAAAGTTATCGAATATGCGGTCATGGAGATTCGCCAGGCTGTTTCCGAAGGCAAGACAATTGCTGAACCGCTGATGAAAAGCGGCGTATTCCCTCCCATGGTCAATCATATGATATCTGTTGGAGAATCGACCGGTGCCTTGGACGCCATGCTTTCCAAAATAGCAGATTTTTATGATGATGAAGTCGACAATGCGGTCGCCAACCTGACTTCGATGATGGAGCCTATGCTTATGGTCTTTCTCGGAGGTACGGTTGGTTTTATTGTCATCGCCATGTATCTTCCCATATTCAAACTCATCACGCTCGTAAAATAAGCATATGGCATATGCCTTGATTGGCAGACTCAAGGCCCTGATCGGATTCAGGGCCTTGTTTGTCAGCCTGCTTCTCGGTTCGGCCTTTTTTTCCCGGATTGAATTCTTTCCCAATCCCCGGGCCATATCCTTCTTCATTATTTCCCTCTATCTGCTCACCATTTGTTATGCACTTTTGCTCCAGAAAGTCAGGCGTCTCTATCTGTTTGCCTATATCCAGCTTATTCTTGATGTTATCGCGGAGATAGCGCTCATCTATATTACCGGAGGCATTGAGAGCTGGTTCTCATTCACGCTGATTCTCACGGTTATCTCTTCAAGCACTGTCCTCAACCGAAGGGCAGGGTATGTCATCGCGAGCATGGGCAGCATCCTTTACGGGACGCTCCTTGACCTTCAGTTTTACCGCGTGCTGCCCTTGGACTATCAGGGGGTCATGCAGGAAAAGCAGTTTATCTATAATATCTTTATTCATACCGTGTCATTGTTTGTCACGGCCTATCTCACCGGCTATCTGGCAATCCGGCTCGAAAAGACCGAGGAAAGGCTTGAAGAAAAGGATATCCACCTCAGGGAACTGGAGCTTTTCAATGTGAAAGTGATCGAGAGTCTGCCCAGCGGGCTCTTTACGACCGATCTGGAAGGGAACGTCCTTATCTACAACAGGGCTGCGGAGAAGATCATTGGGGCGAGCCAGGAAGCGGTTATTGGACATAAGATAACGCTGGCAATTCCTTCCCTGACATTTCCGTTCAGGATCGGTAGGCATGAGGAAACATTGCAACTGCCGGGACAGGAAAAGAAGATCATCGGCATCAACGTCTCCGTGCTGAAGGACAGCGCAGAGAACGAGACCGGATATATCGGGGTGTTTCAGGACCTGACCAAGCTCATGGAGCTCGAGGAAGAGATGAAGAACAGGGAGAAATGGGCAGTCATCGGAGAGCTTTCGGCAAGTATAGCCCATGAGATCCGCAATCCTCTTGCCTCGCTCCGGGGATCGATCGAGATGCTCAAGGAGGGAAAGATACCCGAACGGCATCGCGAAAAACTCATGGAAATTGCTCTCAGCGAAATGCAGCATCTCAATAGCATTGTTACGGACTTTCTCACCTATTCGCGGCCACGGCCGCTGGAGCTGCAGGATGTGGATCTCCATGCATTGCTCAGAGACACGCTGTCACTCCTGGAGAACACCGGACAGGAGGGACCGGATATCAGGATACGGAAGGCATTTGACGGTCCCTTGCCCGTCCGGGTAGATCCGATATCAATCCGTCAGGTCTTCTGGAATCTTGGCACGAATGCTGTAGAGGCAATGGATAAAGGCGGCATATTAACTGTTTCCACGCAGGATTTCCCTGACAGGATATCCATTGTGTTTTCTGACACAGGCCCCGGTATATCCCATGATGAACTGTCCAGGATCTTTTTTCCTTTTTATACGACAAAGGAGAGAGGGACAGGCCTTGGGTTATCCATAGCGTACAGGATCGTCGAAGAGCATAAGGGGAGGCTGGAGGTTGAAAGCACGGCTGGAATCGAGACAACCTTTGAGATTATACTACCAAAGACCTATGCGACATAACGGGAAAATACTTATCGTCGAAGACGAAAAGAGCATGCGAGAGGTTCTTAAGATACTCCTCGAGGAAGAAGGATATGAAACGACATCTGCCGTTGATGGCATGGCCGCTACTGAAAAGATCCAGCAGGAAATCTACGATATCGTCATTACCGACTTGAAAATGCCCCGGGCTGATGGTTTTGAGGTGCTCAAAAGAGTGAAGGAAGCCTCGCCGTCAACTGTCGTTATCATGATCACGGCGTTCGGCACGACGGAATCCAACATTGAAGCCATGAAACTCGGCGCGTATGATTTTATCCATAAACCTTTCAAGATAGACGAGATACGCCTTGTGGTCAACAAGGCCTGTGAGAGGAAGCGGCAGAGTGATGAACTGTCGCTGCTGCGGGAGAAGGTACGGACTTCGTACCAGCTCGAAAACATCATTGGCAAGAGTCCCAAGATGCAGGAGCTCTTCAGGCTCATCCCAAAGGTAGCCCAAAGCAATTCCAGCGTGCTGATCACGGGCGAAAGCGGCAGCGGCAAGGAACTTGTTGCCGCTGCTCTTCATAGCCTGAGTCCGAGGAAAAACAAGAATTTCGTGACGATCAATTGCGCCACCTTTCCTGAGGGGTTGCTCGAATCAGAGCTTTTCGGGCATGTAAAGGGGGCATTCACCGGCGCGGTCAGCAACAAGCAGGGTCTTTTTGAGATAGCCGACGAGGGGACGATCTTTCTCGATGAGATTGCAGAAATGCCGGTTTCCCTTCAGGCAAAGCTGCTTCGCGTCCTGGAGAACGGAACATTCAGGAGAGTCGGGGGCTTGGGGGACATCAAAGTCGATGTACGGGTCATCTCCGCAACGAACCGGGATCTTTCTGATGCAATGGCTGCAGCCGGGTTCAGGGAAGATCTTTTCTACCGATTGAACGTGGTACCGGTGCACCTCCCACCGCTTCGGGAGCGGCCTGAAGATATCCCGCTCTTCCTCGATCATTTTCTTGGCAGATTTTCTCCTGACAAGAAAGAATTCTCCCCCGAATCCCTCCGGCTGCTCATGAAATATCCGTGGAAAGGAAATGTGCGTGAACTCGAAAACATGGTCGAGAGAATTGTTCTCCTTACTGACCGGAAAGTCATCCTCCCCGAAGATCTCCCTGAGGAGGTCTTTACTGCCGTGCGGCCGGCTGCGGCACTCCCTGACATGAACGATGGTAGTGTTGATCTCGAAAAGATCGTTGAGGAGATAGAGAAAAATTATCTGTGCACGGCGCTGGCAAAGGCAAATGGCAGCAAGACAGATGCTGCCAAGCTGCTGAATCTTTCGTTTCGGTCATTCAGACACAGGCTGCAGAAATATGGGATAAAGTGATCATATGGCGGTTATGAAACTCGGCGAAGCCATGGTAAAGAACAGTCTGATCACCAGGGATCAGCTCAAGCAGGCCCTGGAACGGCAGGTCATCTTCGGTGGCAGAATTGGTACGAACATACTGGAACTGGGTGTCATTACAGAGGGGGATATGCTCTCATTCCTGAGCAGTTACCTCAAGGTACCTGCGGCCAAGCCGTCAGACCTGAACGATATTGATGCAGAGGTAATCGCAAGTATCAGTCGCGAACTTGCAGAAAAGTATAAGGGTATGCCATTCAGAAAAGACCGGAACAGACTGCATGTTGCCATGCTCGACCCACGTGAGATTGCAAGCATTGATGAAATGCGCTTCCTGACGGGGAGTGACATCATCCCATATATCATCACGGACCTGAGAATGTACTATTGTCTCGAGAAATATTACGGCATCAAGCGGGACCTTCGCTATATCAGTGTTTTGGGAAAGGAGGAGGCCGCAGGAGAGAAAAGGCCGGATGACGATAATGAGCAGCTCCTGAAGGCCAAGGAACAGTTTGCTGGTGTACGGGACCGGGAAGAGGTCATCGGCATCCTCCTGAACGAGACAAAGCCGCTGGCATCTCGGGCGTCGGTGTTCCTGGTCAAAGGGGGCGTCATTAGCGGCTGGAAATCAAGAAATATACCTGTCGATCAGTTTGAGGTCCCTGTCGATGATCTGTCCATCTTCTCTGAGGTGCTCAACAGAAAGGCATACTACCGGGGACCGCTCCTGAAGATGCCCGGCAACGAGCCGCTTATCGGACGGCTGGGAGGGCTCCCACAGGATTGTTGTATGATCCCAATACATGTCAGAGACAAGATTGTGGGGTTGCTTTACGTCGACAACGGCAATAACGCTGTGCTTGACGCAGGTGTCAGTCATATCAACAGTCTCGTTGCCATGGCAGCAATCAGCTTTGAGATCGTGATCCTCAGGAGAAAACTCTTCGACCTATAGAACGATGCGCTGCCTGCCTGTGTAGATGTTCATCCTGTCGCCCCGCGCAAAACCTATCAGCGTAAGTCCTGATGCTTCAGCAATATCGATCGAAAGACTTGTTGGGGCAGCGCGGCTGATGATGACCGGGATGCCGCATCGGGAGCACTTGGAGACGATTTCGGAAGAGAGCCTCCCGCTGGCCAGCATGACCTTCCCCGAAAAAGAAATATCCTCAAGGAGAGCATAGCCGATGACCTTGTCTACGGCATTATGCCTTCCGATATCTTCGGCGAATATAATCGTCTTATGGGCATCTGCAAGCGCTGCGCTGTGGACTCCTCCTGTTGCCTTGTATCCTTCGGAGCGTTTCTGGAAGTCACGGTACAGATCCCTTATGTCCTGAAGACGGAAGACGGCCGGATCGGAGATCTTCTCCTCCCGGAGCCCTGTGTCCAGACTTATCCCGCCGGCACAACCCGAGGTGACCGTCCTTTCTCCTTCGGCAATGGTTCCCGTTGACGGGATGTCGACCGTGATCACGTCACCATAGGTAATCGAAAGCCGCTCAGCACACCATCCCCCGGAGATTAGGCCTTCATTGTGTATCACGCCCACGACGAATTCCCGTATCATCTGGGGGCTGCAAAATAGGCTGAGGGCAAGTTTCCCGTTAACGGAGATACGCACTTTCCTTTCTACAGCAACGGAATCCTCGACTTCTTCGGCCGAGGACCCTCTGATCTTGAGTACGGAGATTTTGTTAAAAGCGTCCATCTCCTATTATACCTGCAGAGCCTTTTCGCTTGCCGCTGAGGCGTACTTGACAACAGGCATAGGAGCTTCTTATTATGTCATGTTCGGGGCGTAGCGCAGTCCGGTAGCGCACACGGTTCGGGACCGTGGGGTCGAAGGTTCAAATCCTTTCGCCCCGACCATTTTTCCCCTGCCGGTCTTTTGCGGTTTCCTGCCTTTTTTGGTAAGGTGTTCCCTATATCTTCTTTATACCGCAGATACAGCGGATGGAATGATATTTACGGCGCAGACCTTCAACTCGGGTATCTTGACATGCGGGTCGAAGGCGTCATTCGTGATAACATTGGCAGCGGCCTCCCGATAGTGCATGGGGATGAAGACCGTTCCTTCCGAGACGCGCAGCGTTACCCTGGCCTTGATCGATATCTCTCCGCGGCGCGAGCGCACCGTGATGGTATCCCCGTTCCTGATACCGAGGTTCTCGCTGTCAGAGGGGTTGATCTCGACATAGGGCTCTCCGGCGTGCGCCTCGATCTGCTCTACCCGCCGCGTCATGGAACCCGAATGATACTGGAACAGGTTCCTTCCGGTGGTCAGGACGAACGGGTACTGATCGTCGCACACTTCTGCAGGAAGTTGATATGCAACGGAAATAAAAGGCACTTTGCCTTTCGGAAAGCCGTCTTTGTAAAGGTATGGAGTACCGGGATGCTCTGGCGAAGGGCAGGGCCAGTTCAGCCCATGTCTGTCAATGCGAAGGTACGACATGCCTGACAATGCAGGCCAGAGCTTGCTGTATTCATCGAACACCTTCTCAGGCTCTGCCTCCATCTCGTAGCCAAGACGTCTGGAGATCTCCGATAGGATCCAGAGGTCATCCTTTGCCTCGCCCGGCGGATTTACCGCTTTGCGCACCCGCTGGACCTTTCTTTCCGTATTGGTAAACGTGCCGTTCTTTTCGAATGAGCACGCCGCGGGCAGCACAACCTCTGCAAGCCTTGCCGTATCTGTCAGAAATATGTCCTGGACCACCAGGAAATCGAGACTTTCAAGGGCCTTGACCGTGTGGTGCATATTCGGATCGGTGATGACGGGGTTCTCTCCCATGATATACAGGGCTTTGATCTTGCCATCTGTTGCCGCATTCATCATGATCGTTGAGGTCATCCCGACCGCCGGGGACAGCGGCCTTCCCCATGCCAGCTCGAATTTTTTCTGTACCTCGGGGTCGTCGACCTTCTGGTACCCTGGATAGACATTCGGCAGGCATGCGGCATCAGATGCTCCCTGCACATTGTTCTGCCCGCGGAGCGGATTTATGCCCGTAGAAGGTCTGCCAATGTTGCCGGTAAGCGATACGAGGTTTGCCAGGGCTGTCACATTGTCTGTTCCGCAGGTGTGCTGGGTGATACCCATGGTGTAGAAAATTCCCCCTCGGCGTGATGAGCCGTATATCCGCGCTGCCCTGGCAACATCTTCCCGCGGTACGCCGGTTAACCGTTCTACATATTCAGGAGTGAAGGGCTCAAGCGATGCCTTCCATGCCTCAAATCCCTCCGTCTTTTCGCGTATGAATTCCTTGTTCAGAAGCCCTTCGTCAACAATGACCCGCGCCATGCCGTTCACGAGCGCGATATCCGAGCCCGGGCGAATCCTGAGGTGCATGTCTGCAAACTTCACCATCGGGATCAAGCGCGGGTCCGCGACGATTATCTTTGCTCCCTTGCGGTACGCCTTGATCATCCGGTTGGCAATGACCGGGTGTGTCTCCTTGGTATTGGAGCCGATGATGAAGATAACTTCCATGCCCTCGATCTCCGAGATGGCGTTTGTCATTGCTCCGGAACCGAATATTTTGGCCAGACCGGCCACCGTGGGTGAGTGTCAAAGTCGGGCGCAGTGGTCTACGTTGTTTGTGCCGATGCCGGCCCTGATGAGCTTCTGGAAGGCATAGTTTTCCTCGTTCGTGCACCGGGCGGACGAGAGCCCTCCTATGGAATCCGCACCATGCTTTTCCTTTATTTCAGAGAGCCTGCGTGCAACATGATCGAGCGCCTCATCCCATGAGGCTTCCTCGAACTTGCCATTCCGCTTGATGAGCGGACGTTTCAGGCGCTCAGGGCTCTGGACAAACCGGTAACCGAACCTCCCTTTGACGCAGAGCCAGCCCTCGTTCCAGGTCTGTTCCTTCGATGTGATTTTGAGGATCTCGTTTTCTTTTACATGTGCCGTGATGTTGCAGCCTGTGCCGCAGTAAGGACAGGTTGTTTCGACCTCAACCTGTCCGCCTTTCCGGCCCTTCTTCTTCCATTGCTTCCCCGTAAGTGCACCGGTAGGGCAAACGCTCACGCACTGACCACAGAACTCGCACTCGAGGTCCTCTTCGTAGTTCGTGCAGATCTTGGACCTGAAGCCGCGGTAGCCGAAGTCAATGGCCTCTACCCCCTGGACCTCATCACAGACTTTCACACACCTTCCGCAGAGGATGCATTTCTCCAGGTCGCGTTCGATGAACGGATTTCCGTCTCTGTTCGGGTAGATCCTTCGTTCTCCCTCATACCGGTTCTCCCTGATACCATAGTCGTAGGCAAGGTCCTGAAGCTTGCAGCTTCCCGCCTGCTCGCAGACCATGCAGTCATTTGGATGGTCAGAGAGGATCAGCTCAAGAACTGTCTTACGAAGTTCTTCGAGATAGGGACTGTATGTCGTAACCTCCATGCCGTTGCTTACCGTTGTGGTACATGCAGTTACCGGCTTAGGCATGCCCTTCACCTCGACAATGCAGAGTCTGCATCCGCCGAACGGTGTGAGCTTGGGATGGTGGCAGAGCGTGGGAATCGAGATATTCAGGAGCTTCGCTGCCTGGAGGATCGTCGTACTCTCCGTAACCTCGATTGGCCTGCCGTCAATGGTGATCTTGACCATGCTTAATCCCTTCCTACTGACTTGAACTTGCAGACGTCGAAGCATGCACCGCACCGGATGCAGATTTCAGGATCTATCCTGTGGGGTTTCTTCTTCTCGCCCGTGATCGCACCTGCAGGACATGCCCTGAGGCAGGCCCCGCATCCTTTGCATGCATCCTCAATGACGGAGTAGATGATGAGCTCCTTGCAGACCTTGGCAGGACACTTTTTGTCCCTGATGTGGGCCTCGAACTCTTCGCGGAAATATTTCAGTGTACTCAGTACAGGGTTCGGAGCTGTCTGGCCGAGACCGCAGAGAGAGGTCACCTTGATGCTGGCGCTCAGGGCTTCGAGAAGTTCGAGATCGCTCTCCTTTCCTTGGCCAGTGGTCACCCGTTCCATGATCTCCAAAAGCCGTTTCGTGCCAACCCTGCAGGGCACGCACTTGCCGCAGGACTCCTCCTGCGTGAACTGAATAAAGTACTTTGCCATGTTCACCATGCAGTCGTCTTCATTGAGAACGATCATTCCTCCGGAGCCCACGATGGAGCCGACCTTGGCAAGAGACTCGTAGTCAACGTTCAGGTCGAGCATGTCAGCGGGTATGCAGCCACCCGAGGGTCCGCCGGTCTGAACTGCCTTGAGCTTCTTGCCCCCCTCAATGCCGCCTCCTATGTCGTAGATGATCTCCTGAAGCGTGATGCCCATCGGGACTTCGATGAGACCGGTGTTCATGATCTTGCCGGTCAGGGCAAAGACCTTGGTCCCCTTCGACTTTTCCGTCCCGTAGGAAGCGAACCACGTTGCCCCCTTCCGCATGATATAGGGTATGTTCGCAAGGGTCTCCACATTGTTGATAACAGTCGGTTTCTGCCAGAGTCCTTTATTCACCGGGAAGGGCGGCTTAGACCGCGGCATGCCCCGCTGTCCCTCAATGGACGCAATAAGTGCAGTCTCCTCGCCGCAGACAAAGGCCCCTGCGCCAAGTTTGACTGCAATCTCGAAATCCAGTTCTGAGCCGAAGATCTTCTTTCCGAGGAATCCCCGCTCTGTCGCCTCTCTGATGGCAAGCCTGAGCCGGTCAACTGCCAGGGGGTATTCTGCGCGTATATAGACATATCCCTTTTTTGAACCTATGGCGAATGCACCGATAAGCATACCTTCTATTACGGAATGGGGGTTGCCTTCTATAACTGCCCTGTCCATGAACGCGCCGGGATCGCCTTCGTCGGCATTGCAGACGATGTATTTGTCATCATTCACGTTAGCGCGTGCCAGTTCCCATTTCGTGCCTGTGGGGAACCCAGCACCGCCTCTTCCGCGCAGTCCGGACGCCTTCATCTCTGCGATGACCTGCTCAGGCGTCCAGGATGTGAAGACGTTCCTTGCCGCCTCATACCCGTCTGCAGCGATATAGTCATCAATACTCTCAGGATCAAGCCTGCCGCAGTCTGAAAGAACGACCTTAACCTGTTTTTTATGGAAGTTGTGATATTCTTCCCCTACGGTCCATTCGGTAACAGGGGTGTTTTCAAGGACATGTTCCTTAACAATCCTCGAAACCATGTCAGGCTTGATATACTGGTAGGTGACTTTTTCATCGTCGATCGCAACATCCACAAGTACGTCCTTTGCACAGAGGCCGCGGCATCCGACCCGATGGGTTGAACAGTTCTCCCTGACCGACGCTCTTATTCCTGACGACTCGATCTCTCGCCTGAAGGCATCAAGGACCTCGGCTCCGCCCGATGCGATGCCGCCGGTGCCCATGCAAACCCGTATTTCAATATTATTCTTCTGCATCCCCGGGACCCTTTATGTTTCGTATTTCCTTGAGTAGCTTCTCTGTAGTTGCCTTGCCGTGAACTTTCTTGTTAATGAGGGAGACCGGTGCTATGCTGCACGCACCGATGCAGTTGACTCGCTCGAGCGTAAACTGGCCGTCTTCGGTCATATCCCTTCCCTCCGAGAGTTTGAGCTCCTGAGAGACGCTGTTCAGCAGCCTTTCAGAACCCTTCACATGGCAAGCAGTGCCGCAGCATATGGTGACGATGTTCTTGCCCCTTGGCTTGAGATGGAACTGGACATAGAAGGTAGCAACACCATAGAATCGGCTGGGTGCGATACGAAGGGTCCTGGAGAGGTAATCGACCGCTTCCCGAGGGATATAACCAAAAGCCTCCTGTGTGTCCTGAAGGAGAGTAATGACATTCCCATCGGTCTCCCGGTATTTTTCGACTATTGTTTCGAGTGCGTTCGTCATAATATATTAAAAATAGGTATCTAACATATCATAAATATCATGCTTTTTTCCACGGATATCGATGTCAACGGTGATACGGAAAAACTTGTGGTGATTGCCTGTAGAGGTATGCTCGATCGCAAAGAAATGTGGCCTGCCGGGTCTCTGCCCCGGCATGACAGTAAGGTATGGAAAAGCGTAATTCGACGTTTGCACCCTGACAGGTAATCTTTAAGTTAATGGATCTCGTTCGAGATCTTGTTCCCCCTTCTTTTTTTGCATCTCTGCGAAAGGAATTTGCGGATATGCACGAGAGCGAAGGTGGAGATTTGTTAAAAAACAAGGAGATAGGGTTGGCATGGCATGTGCAGATATAAGGGCAAGAACACGACAAGGAGGATAAGG
>QKDO01000097.1 GCA_003252075.1 Nitrospirota bacterium | reverse complement strand
CGTCAGCAGAATATTCGGTATGAACGTGACAGTCCATGCGCCATATCACGTGACAACCATCCAGGTTTCCTTAACAGAACAATTACGTGGCATCTGCCTTAAAGATTCAATTTCTTGAAAATCTTTTCAGGGATGATTTTGACTACTGCCATAATATATTTCCAGTACCATTTTGTATATATTACATCTTTCCCCTTTTCAAAGGCGCTGAGAATATCCCGTGCTACCTCCTCGGGAGAGGAGGTCAACATTGCAGGAAGTTCCAGGTCCTCGGTCATGCCTGTCCTCACAAACCCCGGCTTCACAGTGATAACCCGCACATTCACCCTGCAGAGCCTGTTGCGCAGCCCTGAGAGGTAGGCGGTGAAAGCCGCCTTGGAACTCCCGTAAAAATAGTTGCTCTGCCTGCCCCTGTCTCCCGCAACGGAACTTATGCCGATTATGAAGCCCGCTTTTCTTTCCTCAAAATCGTTCGCAATGACATTGAGAAGAGAGACGCAGCCCAAATAATTCGTCTCCATGATCTTTTTTGCTTCCGTAAGGTCCGTTTCGCCCTTCTTCTGGTTCCCCAAATAGCCGACCGCACAGAGGACCCCCAAGGGTTTTTCTGGCAGAGCCGTATACCAGGATTCATGACCCTCAAAATCGAGTGCATCAAATTCCCTGGTCATGACACTTATCCGGTATCTTATTTCCAGATCCTTCGCATCTCTGTCAGCTTCCTCATATTTTCTCGCCGCCAGGCAGAGATTGAACCCTTTACGGGCAAACATATGAGATACCGCCCTTGCGATATCAGAACGTGCTCCCAAAATCAGAAGATACGACATTTCTATATCTCCAGCCTCTCGGACTGCAGAGACCTGAATTTATCTGACCCGTCAAGCTGATGCTTCAGGTCAATAAACCTCGCCGCATTCCCATAGCTTCTTCTGAACATTTCACCGCTCATGCGCGCGTCTTTGGCAAGATACAGCCTCCCTCCGTAATCAAGCACTATTTTGTCGAGACTGTCGAGAAAACTAAATAAGGTGGGGGTTATCGGGAAGTCCAGCGCCAAGGTATAGCCTTCCATGGGGAAGGACAGAAGGTTGCCATTCCCCTTTCCGAATAGTTTTAGAACCGCTAAAAAAGGGACTTCATTGCCCCAGCTTATAATATTCAGAAGTGACCTTAACCCCTGTTTGCTCGTGTCCCGGGGCATGACGCACTGGTACTGCGTAAACCCTTTTGAACCATAAATCCGGTTCCAATGACCGATCGCATCGAGGGGATAAAAGAAGGCATCAAAGTCAGCGGCTGCGGATCGGTCCGTTTTGGCCCTTTGAAAATAGACAAAATTGAAGGCCTTTGCGCTGAAACGGTTCAGGACAAACGACGGAAACTGTGAGGGAATATTTAATCGTTTCCTTGGTGAGATTTCGAGCGGTCTTTCAGCAAATTGCGAGCCCTCCAGGTCTTTTCTCAGGGCATGCTCGCCGAGCATAAAAACGCTCCTTCCCAGTTTCTTCTCCTTTGCAATGCAATCAATCCAGGCCACGGAGTACGTAGCATCGGCATATTGTTCAAAGAGGTCCATTACTTCACCAAGATCGGCCGCCCTGATTGTTCTTTGCATGATATAGGCTGTTTCTATCTTTTTCAGCCTGAAGGTCGCATTCAGGATCACCCCCAAAAGACCCATGCCCCCGCAGACAGCTGTAAAAAGGTCTTGACGTTCCCTGTGCGAGCAGGCAATGATCTCGCCGTCATGGAGCATCACCTCCATTGACAGCACATGGTCGGAAAACGCGCCTTCCTTATGGTGATTTTTCCCATGGACATCCGATGCTATCGCACCGCCGAGGGTAACGTGCTTTGTCCCGGGAGTAACCGGCAAGAACCAGCCGCAGGGCACCGCGACATCAAGAACTTCCTCCAGGCTCGTGCCCGCTTCGCATCGCATGATGCCTTCTCCAGCGTCGAAGGCAAGTATCCGGTTGAATTTCAGCGTCGAAACTATAGTCGGCCATAAGGAGGAATCGCCGTAGCAGCGGCCCAGCCCTCGTGCAATAAGCGTCGCCGCGTCCTGGAAAGAGTCCTTCAGATCTCCTACGGTACGGAAGCCCCTGATCCGAGCGTCGATCGTCGGGTATTTTCCCCAGTTTGCAATATTCATTTTATCAGTATAGTGCTTTCATCTATATCAGTAAATCAGAATGACAAAGGAAAGAAGCCATAGCGCTATCGTCACTTGTAGCACCCTGTCCTTTATCAGGATGATCGTCGGACTCCCCGAGTTTTTTTCGACAAAGGTGATCTGCAGGTATCTCAGGAGGCCGAAGAGTACGAATATGGAAGTTGTATAGAGACGTACTGAGTGGAATTTTGCGGTTATCTCCGATGAAATGGTATACATGATATACGAGACCATGATTACAGACGCCATAATCGTCATTGCACCGTTGATGAGTTCGAGATTGTAGCCGCCGATGCTCCGTCTCACCTTCCTTCGTTCCCCTGCCAGGAGTATATCTTCCCGCCTCTTTGCGAGGGCGAGGAAAAGGGCGAGAAGAAACGTCATCAGGATGATCCACATCGTCAGCACTATGCCCGTTACCACTGAGCCGGCCACGAGACGTAAGACAAACCCAAGGGCTATTATGAAAATATCGACTAATGAGACGTGCTTCAGGCCAAACGTGTAAAGAATGTTTATGAATGCGTACAGGACAACCACAATAAAAAGATGGATATTTTGAAGAAGAGAGACAGAGAGGCCACAGACGAGCAACGTTCCTGCCATGGCGGCACCCACCTTTTTCGAGACTATCCCCGCAGCCAGGGGGCGCAGCCGCTTTACCGGATGCTCCCTGTCTGCCTCAATATCCACGTAGTCGTTAAGGACGTAGACGGCACTTGCGGTCAGAGAGAAGGCGACAAATGCCGCTGCCGTCTGAAATAAAAGAGGCAATTCGCCAATTTTCAATGCAAAGAAAAGCGGCGCGAATATGAACAGGTTTTTTAAATACTGGTGCGGACGCAGGAGGACTATATAAGGGCCTAGCCCGATTGCCGACAATCTTCCTCCTGGAGAATTCGTTTCTATGCCCATTACCTGTTCAAGAAGCTCTTAACCTCCCCCTGTCGTTACTGCCTGTTTTCCCCATGAAGCAGTTAATTCTCCTGTTCCGATACCTTCAGCCTTCTCTTGGCTTCAGAAGCTGCAGCGAGATTATCAGAGTACAATGGATTATCCGGATCTAAAGATGCGGCATACCTGAAATTCACGATCGCCTTATCTAGCAAGTTCTCGTCTCCCCGAGTAAGGCCCTCATTCCCGTACGCTGACCCCAAATTATTGTATACCTTGGCAAAATACGGGTTTATCGAGAGAGCAATCTGATACTGCTCCATAGCCCTGTCAGTCCATCCCTTCGCGGCATAGGCAAGCCCCAAATTGTTATGCCCCTCGACAGAATTGGGCTGTATCCGCAGTGCCTTCATGTAGTGTTCAATGGCTTCATCTATCCTTCCCCGGGCGGCGTAGGCTATTCCAAGATTAATGTGCGCATCTTCATAGTCTGGTTTTAACTGCAACGCAATGAGATAACATTCTATTGCCTCGTCTACCTGTCCTCTTTCGTATAAGGCGTAACCAAGGTATTCGCGGGCGACAGCACTTTCGGGAGATTTCCTCACCGTATCAGTCCAGAGGCTGAATTCGTCTTTCCACACCGCGTTTCTGCCCACCGTTGCCGCTCCATAGGCTGCCAGCAGAGCAATGACCGCGCCGGTTACGACAATTTTATTGGGTATCATAGAATATGCTCTGCTACAAAGCAAAGCCATAACTATCACGAACCCAACAGACGGCAGATATAAATATCGCTCGGCGAAAGCAACATCCCCGAGAGCCGGGATGTAAAGTGCCGGGAGAAGGGGAATGACAAACAGCATTATCCCCAGGATAAGGATGTCT
>QKDO01000115.1 GCA_003252075.1 Nitrospirota bacterium | reverse complement strand
TAAAGGATGACGGTAATCCGAAGGCCGTATCGCTCCTCCATCGGTTCTTTGAGGCAGAAGACGTATACTGGAGAGGGATAGGCATGATACCTTCGAGTGGCCTCCGGCTACGGGAAGCGTATCGGCATCGAGATATTATGCGCATAGCACCGGTCACGGTCCCCGACGGTCAGGAGCCGGAGGCGTGTTCGTGCGGAGATGTGCTGAAAGGGATCAAGGTTCCTTCTGATTGTGCACTTTTCGGAAATGCCTGTACTCCGGACAAGCCCATAGGCGCGTGTATGGTAAGCACGGAAGGAAGTTGTGCCGCATATTATAGATATTCATCTGTTCGCCACAAGGACCGTACGTGCTGATCGTGCTCAACGGATGGCACCGTGGATAGAGTCCAGCTAAGTCACGGCGGTGGCGGTCGACTGATGCACCGGCTCATCAGTGATTTTTTTGTTCCCGCATTCGACTTGAGCACTCTGAATGACTCGGCTGTTGTTTCCTGGCAGGCAACCGGCAGGGTCGCCCTTACCACAGATTCGTATGTTGTGTCGCCGTATTTTTTCCCCGGCGGCGATATCGGCCTGCTTTCCGTATGTGGTACGGTAAATGACCTCGCTATGGCAGGAGCAAAGCCGTTATATATGACCGTAGGTTTTATCCTCGAAGAAGGGCTGCCTTTCGAAGACCTTAATCGGGTTCTTGCTTCTATGAAGAGCGTTTCCGAAGAGATTGGCGTACGAATTGTTGCGGGGGATACCAAGGTCGTCGAAAAAGGAAAGGGTGACGGCATTTATATCAATACAGCTGGCGTTGGCATTGTTCATGACGAGATAGAGCTTTCTCCGAAAAGGATCAAACCGGGTGACAAGGTGATCATAAGTGGCTCGATAGGCAATCATGGCATTGCTGTCATGGCAGATAGAAGCGGTATCACGTTTGATCCCCCTCTTCTCAGCGACGTCTGCCCCCTGAACAGCCTTGTTGATCTTATGCTTGATACGACGAGGGATATCCGGGCAATGAGAGACCCTACCCGCGGAGGTGTCGCAACTACCCTTAAAGAGTTTGCGAATGACTCGGATTGTTGTATGATTTTGCATGAGGAAACGATCCGCGTGAGATCTGCAGTGCAGGGAGCGTGCGATCTTCTCGGGCTTGATCCTCTCTACGTAGCGAATGAGGGGGTACTTCTTGCCATAGTCGCGCCGGCTGCAGCAGAAGATCTGGTAACGGAGATGAGGAAAACGTCGGCAGGCGCAGAGGCGTTTATTGCCGGCGAGGTGACAAAATCTCCGCCGCGTACGGTATTATATAGAACGACTACGGGTGGCAATAGGGTCATAGATATGCTTTCAGGCGAACAACTGCCGAGAATATGTTAATTAAGGAGAAAAAGCAATGAGACTGCTCAAAATGGCGATGGCTTTATTGGTAGCGGGAAGTTTTCTGGTTAGTGCCTGTTCAAGACCTGCGGCGACGGTGAACGGCAAGAAGATCAGCAAGGAGACACTTGAAATGCATCTGAAGGAACGGGTTGCCGAGCATAAAGGCCAGAACGTTACAATTGACGACAAAAAGCTGCGGGAATCCGTTCTTCAGGAACTGATTAGTGAGAGCATCTCTCTTGATGAGGCTGCTGCGAGAGGAATAACGGCCACTGATGCGGAAGCAGACAGGGAAATTGATGCACTGAAACAGCGCTTTGGTGATGAAGCATTTAAGAAATCGCTTAAGGAAAAGGGATTAACGCTTGAGGCATTCCGCAAGCGAGTGAAGGAAAAAATAGTGCTCGGACGATTCGTTGAAACTTTCGCAAAGGAAAGCGATGTTACCGAGGCGGAGATGTCAGATTATTACAAGAACAGCCCAAAGCCATTCTTAAAGCCTGCTCGGGTCAATATGAAGATTGTAGAGTTTCAATCTGAAGAAGCTGCCCGATCTGCTGCAGAAGATCTGAAAAGGACGAATGCGAACTTTGACCAGTATGCGGATCAGCTGGGCAAGGACAATAAAGCAAATGTGACGGACTATGGATGGGTATCGCCTGAATTCTTTTCGCCCTCCATGGCTGCAGCTATCAAAGCCCTTAAGGAAGGGCAGTATGGCGGACCGTATAAAGGCCAGAAGAGCTTTTATCTCGTTCGAGTGAAAGGGAGTGAACCTGAAGGTATAGCTAAGTACGATGAAGTGAAGGAGATGATCAGGAATATGCTACTTCAGCAGAAGCGTTCAGAAGCCTACCTGAAATGGCTTGAGCAGAAACGCGCTGCCTCGAAGATCGTAAGCAATCTCTCTTAGGGCGTTGTTATGGCAGAGGGCGAAAAAGCTGTTCTAAGGTTCCTCGACGGGACGATTCTCAAGGGGTATCTGGAAGGGTTCACGGAAGAAGCTACGGAGATAACCGTGCGTACCATGGGGACCAAGACGAAAACGACGGTCGACGTGGACAAACTGAAGGCAATCTTTTTCGTCAAGACCTTTGAAGGAGACCGTCAGTATAGCGAAAAAAAATCCTATGGAATCCGGAAGCCGAAAGGGCGCAGGACGTTTGTCAAGTTCAAGGACGGGGAGGACATGATCGGCTTTATCGAAGGTAAGGTGCCGTGGGAAAAAGGTTTTTTCCTTTCTGTTGAGAAGACGAAAAAGTTGAAAGGTTTCTATCTACTCCCTGCTGATGACGGCTCGAACAATAACAGTGTTTTCGTATTTGCCGATGCAGTCAGGGATGTTACCATTGTTCCCTGATTGTGGAGCGGTTGCTATTTTATGATATTATGCGTAAATGTTGATCATGTCGCGACAGTAAGGCAGGCTCGTCTCGGAAGTGACCCTGATCCGGTCATGGCGGCAACGCTTGCGATACTCGGGGGTGCAGATGGCATCACGATTCATCTTCGTGAGGATAGAAGACACATCAATGACCGGGACCTCGACATGCTGAAAAAATTTGTTCCCGTCGAACTTAATCTGGAAATGGCACCTACGGATGAGATGATCAGGATAGCATTGCGTGCCTTGCCTGATCTGGTAACACTGGTACCGGAGAAACGGCGGGAATTGACGACCGAAGGTGGCATCAATTTGCATGCTTTGAGAAATAGGCTCCGGAAGGCGATACGCGTGCTGAAGGGAAAGGGCATCAAGACCAGTCTCTTTATTAATCCCTCTCCGGATGATGTTGATATTGCGAAAGAGGTAGGCGCTGACATGATAGAGGTCCACACCGGTTGCTATGCGAATACCAAAGGGAATATGCAGGAACGGGAACTGGTTAAAGTCATGAAAGCGGTACAGCGTGCAGTCTCTCGTGGGCTCAGTGCTAATGCGGGTCACGGTCTGAATTATTATAATGTTTCACGGATCGCGGAGTCGGACAGCATACGGGGATTATATATCGGGCATAGCATTATTTCGCGTGCAGTGCTGGTGGGCATGGAACGGGCTGTTCATGAGATGAGAACCCTCATAAAAAGATCTTAAACAAGTTCATGATCCATGGCATCGGCATAGACATTGTGCAGACTGCGAGAATACGGACTGCCGTTGAGCGCTGGGGCCATCGCTTTCTTGAAAGGGTTTTTACTTCAGGTGAAATTTCCTATGCGTACAAGAAAGCCGACCCATTTCTTTCCTTGGCGGCCCGTTTCGCAGCAAAGGAGGCCTTTATCAAGGCGTACCCCAGGGATCAGGCTATTCCCCTGACAGATATCGAAATCGTGCATCGCGACAATGGCAGTCCTTTGCTGAACCTTCAAGGCAGGACAAAAAAATACTTGGAAGAAATGTTTGCCAGCACCATCCACATCAGCTTGAGCCATGAGAAAGAATACTGCGTTGCCTGCGTTGTTATTGAGGAGCGTACATGAAAGTCGCGACGGCAGCGGAGATGAAGGAAATTGACCGCCTTACG
Organism: Nitrospirota bacterium; assembly: GCA_003252075.1. Lineage (GTDB taxonomy): Bacteria > Nitrospirota > Thermodesulfovibrionia > Thermodesulfovibrionales > UBA6898 > UBA6898. Next base: position 43,877 of record QKDO01000115.1, on the reverse strand, counting down.
ATGGAGAAATATGCAATTTCCGGCCTCGTCCTGATGGAACGTGCAGGTCTCTCCGTTGCGCGGAAAGTGCGGGAGCTTTTCGAAAAGAAAAAGGTCATTGTTCTCGCAGGCGGTGGAAACAACGGTGGTGACGGGATTGCTGCGGCCCGCAACCTTCACAACTGGGGCTGGAATGTCACGGTTCTCCTGATGCTCAGGGAGGATAAACTCAGTCCTGAATGTCTCACGCAATACCGGATTGCAAAGCAAAACGGGGTTGCTGTTGAATTCAGAAAAGAAGTGAGTGAACGTGATCTTCATAGTGCTATAGTCATCGATGCCATGCTTGGTACGGGTATCAATAAAGCCGTTACGTCGCCCATGACAGATGTGATCCGGTTCCTGAATGAATCTGCGGTAAAGGTTGTTTCGGTTGATGTACCGTCAGGCATATCATCGGACACCGGACAGGTCATGGGTGAGGCTGTTCGTGCAGATTTTACCGTCACGTTTGGACTCCCGAAGATCGGTCATTTGCTCTTTCCCGGTGCGGATTATGCCGGCAGTCTCTTTATCGAAGATATCGGATTCCCGGAAATCGTGCTCAAAGACGACCGGATGATAACCGAAACACTGGAGCAGCGCGCAGTTGCAATGCTCATGCCTGATCGACAGAGGTATTCCCACAAGGGTGACTATGGTCACATTCTGATAGTAGCCGGTTCGAAAGGAAAGACCGGTGCAGCAGTCATGGCAGCAGAAGCATGCCTTCGATCAGGTGCCGGACTCGTCACCCTCGGCATTCCCGAGACGCTCGTCAACATATTTCAGACAAGGGCAAAAGAAGAAATGATATTACCGCTCCCTGACACAGGTGAGGGCACCCTTTCTGCAAAGGCAAGTGAAAAGGTAAGGGATTTTCTCACTCATCACGCAGATGTTCTTGCCATTGGACCGGGCATAACGGCAAGTGAAGATACCTTTAACCTTATGGTAAACCTTCTTGAAGCAACAGCCGTGCCTATGGTCCTTGATGCAGATGCACTTAACGTAATCGGCGGCAGGAGGGAGCTCTTCAGGAAGGTTAAGGCTCCCGTGGTTCTTACTCCTCATGCGGGGGAGATGGCCAGGCTGTTGAGGTCTGCCAGCGGAAAATCCTCAAAAGAGCCGAATGAATATGACACCAGGAGAGGGGTAGAAACTGACAGGATCAGAGTTTCACGCACATATGCCAAAGAAACCGGTGTCACCCTTGTTCTTAAGGGGGTGCCTACCATTATCGCTGACTCTGAGGGAAGGATACTGATCAATACCACCGGTAACCCGGGAATGGCAACCGCAGGTGCTGGCGATGTGTTGACGGGGATGATTGCAGGATTACTTGGACAGGGCATGAATCCGCTCGACGCATCGTGTGCAGCTGTTTACCTTCATGGACGCGCGGGAGATATTGCGTCAAGAACAAAAGGGATGCATTCCCTTATTGCTTCCGATATCATAGGAACGATCTCTGATGCATTCCTGTCACTTGCTCACCATGAATAGGGTGATCGTACCGGAGAACCTCCAGCATGGCCTTACCGCCTTTTTTTCCGGTAAGGTTCCAGGGTCGGATATCGATGGGATCGCAGCATTCGCGGGGATCAGCAAAGCGCAGATATACCTTCCTGTACAGAAGCATACCGACAAGGTGCTCATTCTTGATACCTCTCTCGAGCCGAGGATAGCAGATGCTGTTGTGACGGACAGGAAGGGCGTTCTCATTGGTGTGCAGGTCGCAGACTGCGTCCCCCTACTACTTCATGACAAAAAAAGGAATGTTGCAGGAGCTGTCCATGCGGGGTGGCGCGGAACAGCAATGTCCATACTGAAAAAGACTCTCGACATCATGAAAAGAAGGTTTTTCTGTGAACCGCAAGATATAGTGATGGCAATCGGACCTTCGATACGGGGTTGCTGCTATACTGTAGGGCCTGAAGTATTCGAAGCTGTTGCCCATGCCACCGGTAACGGACCGTATAGCTGGATGAAGAGCGGAAAGCACTGCATTGATCTTGCATTGGCCAATCGAGGGCAGGCGTTGAGTGCTGCCATACCTGAAACCAATATATGGATATCTGAAGAGTGCACTTTCTGCAATCCGGACAGGTACTTTTCATACCGATATGCCAAGGGCTCCACAGGCAGGCAGGCAGCCTTTATCGGCATGGTTTAAGTGGTAATCGCGACTAACAGAATTGCCTTCACAAAACATCCCTAACATGTTAGAATCATTGAAAAAACAGAGGGTCATCATGCTAAAAGCCAGAGATATCATGACAACGGACGTCATTACAGTGCAGGAGGATATGACAGTCGAAGCATTAGGCAGGATTTTTATTGAAAAAAGAATAAGCGGAGCTCCTGTACTTAACAGCCAAAAAAAGATTGTCGGTATAGTTACGGAGAACGATCTCGTAAGAAAGAACAGCAGGCTCCATATTCCCACGGTCGTGAGGATTTTCGATGCCTTTGTCCCGCTCGGCAGCACAGAACGGGTGGAGGAAGAGATCCGAAGAATATCTGCGTCCACAGTTTCCGAAATTTGCTCACGAACCGTTGTGACTGTTGCTCCTGATGCTACCTTGCAGGACATTTCTTCTTTAATGTTCGAAAAGGGGGTACATCTCATTCCTGTGCTTGATGCAGGCCATATCGTAGGAATCATCGGCAAGATCGACATCATCAGGGGGATGTTTGGCGAAGCTGCGCAGCAGAAGCCCGGCTGAAACCGAGACTGTTGGCTTTCGTGTCGGGCAAATGCTCTCTGGAGGCATGATTGTCAAGCTATATGGAGACCTGGGAGCAGGAAAAACTACCCTGGTCAAGGGGATTGCCCGTGCGTTAGGCATCCCGGCAGAATTTGTGGTAAGCCCGAGCTTTACCATAATTACGGAATATGAAAGTTCACCGCGATTGCTGCATATTGATCTTTATCGAATAGACGGCAGCTACGATCTTGAAAGCACCGGCATATGGGACGCCATCGGGAGCGATGCCGTAACGGTAATTGAATGGCCTGAGCATGCGGGAGATGAACTGCCTGACGATTCCGTAATCATACGGATTGAGCATCTCCATGATGACGAACGGGTAATTTCGATTGAAGGGATCGATGAAAAATATTGGCATAATATGTAAGCTTAACAGAGAAGAGCCCCGAGATATCCTTCACCACCTCATACCATGGCTGCGTCAGAAGGGTTGCGAGGTCTTTGTCGACATTGAAACTGCCTCATTATTGGGCATCAAGGGATATGAGCGGGCGGAAATCCCGTTACGGGTGGAGGCTGTGCTCGTTCTCGGCGGCGATGGAACCATGCTCAGTGTAAACCGTCTTGTGGCGGAAAAGGGAATACCGGTCCTGGGCATAAACTTGGGGAGTCTCGGATTTCTGACCGAGGTCAGCATAGAAAATATCTACCGTGCGGTCGAAAAGATGCTTTCAGGAAGATGCACGGTTGAAGAACGCTTGATGCTTAAGGCAAAGATAAGCCGCGGAGGCAAAACTATCGCCGACTATCTAGTGCTGAACGATGCCGTGATAACCAAGGGTGCCCTCGCGCGCATTATCGATCTGGAGACTTTTATCGACAAGACCTATGTCACAACATTCAAGGCTGACGGTTTGATCATATCAACGCCCACCGGTTCAACGGCCTATTCGCTTTCTGCCGGTGGACCGATATTATATCCGACTCTCGAAAGCATTGTTTTGACCCCGATTTGTTCGCACACGCTGACCAACCGGCCTATTGTGCTGCCCGACCAGATGACGATTGAGATACGGTTGAAATCCCTCAGTGAAGACGTGTTTCTCACGCTGGATGGTCAGACAGGATGCTCTCTGAAACCGGATGACGTGATCGAGATTTGCAAGGCCGAACACAAGGCAAAACTCCTTGTACATGTGGACAGGGGCTATTTTGACGTCCTTCGAACAAAGCTGAAATGGGGGGAACGATAGACGTCATGAGTGTTGATACAGGAGATATTAAGCGCCTTCTTGCCTATTATCAGGCACTCGGTTTCGATGCCCTGCCGATATCACTCCAGGCCATAAACAATCTCATGTCCGATGCCCATGCCGAGGCACGAGGTGTTAACAGGAAATCCCTGCTTGAAGAACTGAGAGTGCATATCGGTGACTGCCAAAGGTGCAAACTCGCAAAACACCGGGCTAACCTTGTTTTCGGTGCAGGTAATCCTTATGCCAGGTTGATGTTTATCGGTGAGGCCCCTGGTAAGGAAGAAGACCTTCAGGGACTCCCTTTCGTCGGAGATGCAGGAATGCTCCTGACGCGTCTCATTATAAAAATGGGCATGAAGAGGGAAGATGTCTATATCGCAAACATTATCAAGTGCAGGCCTCCCATGAATCGTGATCCTGAAGAGGATGAGCTCTCCACATGCAGGAAATTCATCGAAAAACAGATACAGATCATCCGACCACAGATTATCATGACCCTCGGAAGGATAGCGTTACAGGCGCTTATGGAGAGGCCAAACCTTAGGATTACATCAGCAAGAGGTCGTTTTCTCGACTATAGAGGCATACCGCTCATGCCGACCTTTCACCCTGCATACTTGTTGAGAAATCCCAAGGACAAAATTCTGACATGGGCTGATGCGCAAAAAGTTATGGCGAGAATTGCCCCCATAACGTCCGGATGAACCCCTTCATGAAGCACCTGGGTATTACGGGAGTTTAAGATGGACATTCTGTGGGCGCCATGGCGGATGGAATATATCAAATCTCCACGAAAGCATACCTCTGCCTGTGTCTTTTGTGAAAAGCTTCATGACAACCGTGACCGGGAAAATCTGCTGTTGCACAGAAGTTCTCATACCTTCGTCATCATGAACCCGTTTCCCTATAACAATGGACATCTTATGGTGTTACCCAATGACCATGTTGCTGACATGAATAAGCTCTCTGACGAGGGTCTGCTAGATTTCATCAAGACCACTCGGTATTGCCTCGACTGTCTTCAGTCGTCTATGATGCCGGAAGGGTTTAATACTGGGATAAATTTCGGTAAGGTCGCAGGGGCCGGGCTGGGTGAACATATGCACCTGCATATCGTTCCCCGATGGGCAGGCGATGCCAGTTTTATCACTGTGATTGGTGAAACAAGGGTCATTCCAGAACATGTAACTAGGACGTATGATCTGCTTGCTGAGATTTTTCGGAGCCATTCTCCAATATGAAGCTCATGAGGCATTTATTGCCGCTCTTGTGGACAGTGCTGGCCATAGCAACTGTGCTCAGTCTGATGAAAGGGGAATCGTCAGGCCTCACCGTAGACAGAGTGCTGGCAACGGTAAATAACAATGCCATAACGCTTTCTGACTATAACAAATTTGCGGCACAAAAAAATGGAACCGCTACTCCTGAGACAGTAAATGAACACTACCTGAATCGACTGATAGAAGAGAAACTTATTCTCTTAGAGGCTGTAAAGGCGGGCATTGATGCAACGGAAGATGAGATCTCGCGGAGCATTGATGACATTATGAAACAGAGAGGCATCTTGCCGCAGGATATGGAAAGAATGCTTGCTGATGAAGGGATGAGTCTGGCGAACTACCGGCAACGTATGAAGAATGACATTATATTACTGAAAATTATCGATAAGGAAGTCAATGCTAAAGTGGTGTTTGGTGCCGGAGACGTACAGCACTTCTACGAGAACAATCTGGAGCTGTTTCAGAAGAGTCCCGAAAAAGTTCTGGTGAAGGCAATCTATCTGCGGCTCAATGACAACGCATCGTTAACGGAGATCACGGATCTCAAGATCAAGTCACTCCGGATTTATTCCGATATAAGAAAGGGTGTATCGTTTGACAAACTGGCGATGCAGTACACGGATGAATCACTTAAAAAAAGAGAGGCGGTACTGGGGGAGTTTGAACGAGGCATGCTGATACCGGCACTTGACAAGAAAATATTTTCTCTGAAGGAAGGCGAAGTGAGTGAGCCTGTCTGGACAAAAGATGGGGCTTATATTCTCACGGTTGCGAAACGTACCGGAGCCAGCTATGCCCCCCTTGAGGCGGTAAAAGAACAGATCCGTGAAAAGGTATATGAACAGAAGAGGGAAGAGAAGTATAACGAATGGCTGAAGGGTTTATGGGACAATGCATCAGTTACCATACGTCAATAACTGCTTTTTTATGATGCTCCATTATTTTGAAGCGAGGGATAGCAGTGCTCAAAGAAGCCGCCCTGAGAAAAAAAAGGCATTGCTGCCGAATCATTCGCTCATCATCGCGCTAATGCTCTAAAATAGAAGTTTCTGACGGAGTGGAAGAATCGGCTGTTCCCGTCATCATCGATCATTTTTTCTTGCCCTTTACCGGCATCTTGATTAAGATGAAACCATGCACAATATTGAAGGAGGACTGTATGACGGCGAAGAAAACGGTTGTCTATGACTGTGAGGTCTGCGGTACGGAAGTAACGGTGAACAGTGAAGGCATGAGCAATCTGAGTCCGATCTACTGTTGCGGTATTGCTATGAACCGACGTAACAACAAATCGGCAAAAAAACCGAAAGAAAAGATCGCCGCAAAGAAAAAAACTGCGGCAAAACAAACCGGCAAGAAAACAACCGGGAAAGCTACTGTCCAGAAGGCCAGGAAAGCTTTGCGATAACGCCGCACCAAGAGATAGAAAAGGGTATGGAGCTCAGCCATAATGCGCGTGCAGTGCTGAGCAGGCGGTATCTGCTCAGGGATGAGGCAGGCAATACAAAAGAGACTCCGGAAGGACTTTTCAGGCGAGTTGCGGCTCATGTAGCTGCAGCTGAACGGCACTATGGAGGCGAAGCTGCGTTATGGGAGGAAAGGTTCTATGCCATGATGGAAGATCTCAGGTTCCTTCCTAATTCTCCGGCAATGATGAATGCGGGAAAACCCATGGCGCAACTCGCTGCGTGTTTTGTCCTGCCGGTCGAGGACTCCATGAGCAGCATCTTCGATTCCCTTAAAAACGCTGCGCTGATACTCCAGAGCGGGGGCGGAACAGGCTTTTCATTTTCGCGCCTGAGGCCCTGCTTTGATGTTGTGCATTCAACGGGAGGCGCTGCAAGCGGTCCCGTATCTTTTATGAAGGTGTTTAATACTGCCACGGAAGTGATCAGGCAGGGAGGAGCACGACGGGGTGCGAATATGGGAATTCTGAGGATCGATCACCCCGATATACTCGACTTTATCAGAGCAAAGAGGGACACGGGCGCACTTGAGAACTTCAACATTTCCGTCGCGGTCACTGATGTCTTCATGCAGGCACTATACCATGATGAGACATATGAACTGATTAACCCCAGGACAAAGCGTGTCACTACCAGAGCGGAGGCGAAAACTGTTTTCAACGAAATGGTAGAGAGCGCCTGGGAAACGGGTGACCCTGGGATAATTTTCATAGATGTCATGAATCGTTTCAACCCGACGCCTCACCTTGGCACGATTGAATCAACAAACCCCTGCGGTGAGCAGCCGCTCTTGCCTTACGAAGCATGCGTGCTAGGATCACTCAATCTAGCCAAATATCGATTAATTACGGAGGATAAGACCCGTATTGATTACGAGACCCTTTCGCGGGATATCATGACTGCCGTACGCTTTCTTGATGACGCAATTGATGCTACTACCTATCCCTTGCCTGACATCGAACGCATGCATAAGGGAAATCGGAAAATCGGTCTCGGTATTATGGGATGGGCCGATCTGCTGATTTCTCTGGGACTGCCGTACAACAGCAGGCGATCTTTCCGTCTCGCGGAAAAGGTCATGCAGTTCTTTGGCAGTAGGGCTAGAGAGTGTTCAGAAGTTCTTGCCCGGGAGCGAGGTGTGTTCCCTAACTTCCGCGGCTCGATCTACGATACCCATGGAATGCCCCGTGTCAGAAATGCAACGACAACGACAATCGCACCTACCGGCACGCTTTCGATTATTGCCGGATGCTCGAGCGGCATAGAGCCGCTCTTCTCTCTTGCACATAAGAGACTGGTTATGGGTACTGAATTGTCAGAGATTAATGGCGGCTTTTTTGATAAAGCCAGGGCGATGGGTTTTTACTCCGATGATCTGAAAAATAAAGTAGAAAGGAACGGAACGCTCAGGGCTCTCAAAGAGGTTCCCCGCAGTGTGCGTAGCATCTACCGGACTGCGCTCGAAATACCTTACAGGGACCACATTGAAATGCAGGCAGCATTTCAGAAGTATACGGATAATGCCGTTTCAAAGACTATCAATATGCCTCGCAGTGCAAAAAAAGACGATATTGCCGATGCCTATCGATATGCTTATGAAAAAGGCTGTAAGGGGGTGACCGTGTTCAGGTACGGCTCCCGTAAGAAGGGCGTACTTCTTCGATTTCAGGATGCAGACTGATTCCCGAGATGTATGACTATATCAATTCCCCTCAGGTAATGTGTAAGAGATGAAGGTTTTGCTCATAAATCCAAACCAGTTCCGTACACCACCTGCTCCCCCGATTGGTCTGGAATTTCTTGCGGCAAATCTCGAACAGGCAGGACATTCAGTGCGAATACTCGATCTCTGTTTTTCTGATCACATATATTCAGATATTGATAGGGTGACCGGTGAGATGAATCCGGAAATTGCTGGTATTTCGATCCGAAATATTGATAGCGTTCTCTTTGCCGACAATGAGTTCTATCTTGATAGCATCAGACAAATAATAGTGCACCTCAAAAAAAGGTATGGAATAAGAGTGATCATAGGTGGAGCTGCATTGACGGCGGACGCCGATGGTCTTCTGGAATATCTTGGCGCAGACTATGGCATTGCTGGGCCTGCAGAGAATGTAATCAATAGTGTGCTGTTGCAATTGCAGAGAGGGGAGAAGACTGAACGCATTATAAGGGGATATTACGAGCCCTATTCCCCTTCTCCGAGATGCAGCACAGGAATAGACTATGCGAGATATTATCAGGAAGGCGGCATAGCAGGCTTTGAGACCCATAAGGGGTGCAGCTCTTCTTGCGTCTACTGCATTGAAGCAAACTCGCCTGTTGCGTTCAAAAATCCGCTAAACGTCGTGGAGGACATCAGAGAATTCGTGGAAAGAGGCTTTAAACAGTTTCACCTCTGTGACCCTGAGTTCAACGAGGATTTGGACCACTCACTTTCTTTCTGCACAGCCCTGAAACAGTCAGGGATGGCAATCAGGTGGGTGGCTTACATGAAACCCGGGAATTTTAGCCAGAAACTCTTCAGGGTTATGAAAGCGACTGGCGTCTATCTCGTGACCCTCACGGTCGATTCTTTTAAGAAATGTCCTCTCTATTGGAATGACACAGAAAAGGTCATCTTTAATGCCAGGAGTAATGGAATTAAGATCGTTGTAGATTTTCTCACCGGTTTTCCTTACGAAGACAAGGACCTTTTGAAATGGTGCCTCGACTTTTTCAGGCGCCTCCAGCCTGATAAGGTGAACATAAACACCTACATACGCCTTTATAGGAATCTCGCCATCACTCGCATAATACTGGGGGATCCTTTTCTTTACCGCTTCCTTGTGGGAAATGCGGATGAAAAAAGCATGATACGGCCACTTTTCTTTAACCGAATCAATAATGATCAGCTCAGGGAATTTATTGCTGAAGACGAGATTTTCAGGATTGAGGGAACACAAAAAGGTGTAAATTATACCCGATTGAGTATATAACCTGACTGACTCATGAACATCCAGAAAAAAATAATCTCATAATAATATGAGGGAAAGCTGCTAACCATAAGAAAATACTTGAATATTTTGTCTTGCTTGACTAATATTTAAGGAGTAAGGAGTATAAATGCTTCGTAAAAATGTTGAAAAAGTGCTTGATAGAGTGAGGATAAGCCTTAAATCGGAAGGCGGAGATATTGAACTCATTGATGTAAAGGACAACGTAGTCTACGTAAAGCTTATGGGAGCATGCGGGACCTGTCCCATGTCAAAACTTACCATGAAAAATCTTGTTGAATCAAGCATAAAGAAGGAGATCCCGGAAATCAAGGCCGTTCAGGCGGTTTAGTAATACGGGCATGAAGAAACATCTATATGTTAAGGGGATGAAGACACTTCTGGAGGCAGTGACGTTCTTGTTCATTGCCAGTGTAATTCTCTTTCCTTTGCGCCCAGTTGACGCTGCAGAAAAGATTGAAGTCACCGATATCCGCTACTGGTCTTACCCCGAGTACACCCGCGTTGTTATAGGCCTTTCAGACCTTGCTGATTATAGGCAAAACCGTCTTTCTCGGCCTGACAGGCTCTATGTTGACCTCAAGGACAGCGTATTGAAAAATGACCTTCAGAAGACCATCTCTGTCGGAAACGGTATGCTCAGAAATGTCAGGGCAGGACAGTTTTCTGAAAATACCGTTCGCATTGTTCTGGACTTTGACAAGATGAACAATTACAGGGTCTTTACGATGGAAGATCCTGATAGACTTGTAATCGATATTTACGGCCGGAAGCAGGTGGCGGCGCTTAAAAAAAGAATCGTTCTTGATCCAGGGCATGGGGGGAATGATCCGGGAGCAGTTGGCCCGAGAAATCTTTACGAGAAAGATGTTGTACTGGACATAGCTTTGAAATTGAAAAAGATTCTTGCCCAGGATCAGAATCTTGAGGTGCATCTCACCAGGGAAACTGATGTGTTCATTCCTCTCGAACAGAGAACTGCCATAGCGAACAGTAAGAGTGCAGATCTTTTCATTTCCATTCATGCAAATGCAAGCCCGCGAAGAGATGCCAAGGGTGTTGAGACCTATCTCCTGAACTGGACGAGCGATGAGGAGGCGATGAAGGTTGCTGCGCGTGAAAATGCGATATCCCTGAAGAAGATGAAAAAGATGAACGAAGGCCGGGATGTGCTCGACATTATGCTCAGTGATCTGAAACGTGACAACAAGCGTGATGAATCACTGAAACTTGCAAACTTTCTGCAGCAGAACATGGTCAGCGGACTGAACAAGAACTATAGTCACATTGTTGATCTCGGAGTAAAACAGGCGCTTTTTTACGTTCTGTTCGGTGCTCAAATGCCCTCTGTGCTTGTGGAAGTCTCCTTTATCAGCAACCCCTTGGAAGAGAAGCTTCTGGCAAAGGACAGTTATAGGATAGAACTGGCTCAGTCCATTGCCTTCGGGGTTAGCAAATATATGTCTGCGTCGCCCGAAGGGCAGACTGTTGCAAAGAACGGCAGAAACATTGCTCCCTGAGTTGAGAATACTTTCGTATCTTTTTTTCATTCTGTCTCTTTTTATTTTTCCCGACCCAATCTTTTATCTGGTCCTCTTTTTTCTGCTGTCTTATTGTCTCTCACGGTTTCCGTTTCGCCTTTTAAAGGCCGGATGGATGCCGATAAGCATATTCCTTTTTTTTACGTTCATCAGCAATGTATTCAATCAACCGGGCAGAATCCTCTTAAGTGCTGGTCCGCTTCTGATCACCCACGAGGGTCTGTTGCTGGCCTGCATGAGATCGGCCAGGATATTTCTCATGATCGGCGGAGTTAAATTCCTTATGGCAACTTCCTCTCATGACGCCCTTATGCATGCCTTGGCAAGAATCCTCGGTCCTTTTGAAAAGGCTGGGGTTCCGGTGGAGGATTTTTTTCATACCATGGGTCTTACACTGCAATGCTTTCCGATCCTGCAAGACACATTAACCATGCAGTATCGGAAAAACATTTCAGGAGTCAGGAGCGGAACCGTCTGGAATAAGACAAGGATGCTTGCAATGTTTCTCCTTCCGCTGTTCGTAGAGAGCATCCGGTCACCTGAGGTTTTCTTCAAGGAAAGCGAAGCCGGTGAAGAGTCGCATTGATATCCTTATCAAAGATGGATTTATCGCGGATGGTTCTGGAGATGAGCCTTTTCTGGCTGATGTTGCGATTTCCGGAGACAAGATATCGGCAATAGGGTCGTTCTCTGAGTGCGATGCCGGTTCCATAATACCAGCGAAGGGTCTTGTCGTTGCACCAGGGTTTATTGATGCACATGCACATTCCGATTTTACCCTTCTCGCAGATGCGCGGGCCGAGGGAAAGATCCTTCAGGGTGTAACTACGGAAATCAACGGAAACTGCGGCATATCTGCCGCACCATTCTATGGCAAGGCCCAAGAGCGCCGCGAAGAGGACCTCAGGGAGCTCGGTGTTCCTGAGCGCTGGAATACCGTTGGTGAGTATCGTATGCTCATAGAGAAGAGGGGCGTTGCGCTCAATTTTGCCATGCTCGCAGGCCATGGAAATATCAGAGGATCTGTTGTCGGATATGAAGACAGGGAACCTTCACGCGAAGAGTATGCAGAGATGAAGAGCCTTCTCGAAAAAGCCGTGATGGACGGCTGTTTCGGCCTTTCGACCGGCCTGATCTATCCTCCGGGCATCTATTCGCGGACAGAGGAACTTACGGAACTCGGCAGCGTGCTGAAACGCCATGGCCTGCCGTATACCAGCCATATGAGAAGTGAGGGCAACTCTCTGCTGGAATCGCTCAGAGAAGTCATTGAGATCGGAGAGCATGCAGGAATAAAGGTGCATATCTCTCATATCAAGACAGCCGGCAGAGAGAACTGGCATAAAGCTGGCGCTGCCATATCCTTGATCGACGATGCCCGCCAACAAGGGATTCAGGTAAGCTGTGACCGTTATCCTTACGTTGCCTCAAGTACCGATCTGGACTCGATTCTGCCTTCGTGGGCGTTCGAAGGAGGCAATGAAGATGAACTCATGAGGATCTCTCACAGGGAGACGCGCAGCAGGCTCCGTGCTGATCTTCTTGCTATGACAGGGGACAGTACCTATTGGGAAAGGGTCATTATTTCTTCCGTAGCTTCAGCAAGGAATACCTGGATGGAGGGCAAGACCGTTGCCCAGATCAGTGCAGATCTTGCATCCGATGAGGTAGATACGGTATTCGGGATACTGTCTGAAGAGCGTCTACGGGTTGGAGCCATATTTCTCTCCATGAGCGAAGACAATCTCAGGACATTCCTTTCTCTTCCTTATTGCGCAGTCGGCTCTGACAGTTCTGCTCGCTGCTTTGACGGGCCGACGAGAACGGGCAAGCCCCATCCAAGGACATTCGGAACGTTTCCGCGGTTTCTAGGTAGATACTGCAGGGACGAAAGACTCATGCCGCTTTCCGCTGCGGTTCATAAAGCAACTATGCTCCCCGCTGCTATATTCGGACTGAAAGGGAGAGGATTTCTGAAGAGCGGCATGTTTGCCGACATAACGTTATTTGATCCTGAAACCATAAAGGACACGGCGACTTTTGAGTTCCCTTTTCAGCGGCCGGCGGGAATTCCCTATGTCCTTATCAATGGCACGCCTGCCGTATGGGAGGGACAAGTTACTACTGCCCGATCCGGCAGAATGCTCTCCCGTTAGCCATGCCTGACTCTCCGCTAATCGGCGTGACTACAGGTAGCAGAGAAAATGTACCGAATAAGTCTGAATTATATGTGCAGGCCGTAATAAATGCCGGAGGCATTGCTGAGTTCATCTATCCCAAGACTGGTAAAAAAGGCTTGGCAGATCATTTCGACGGCTTTCTCATCCCCGGTGGAAAAGATATCAGCCCCATGCTGTATAATGAACAGCACCACAATGATATCAATCCTGAAGAGGAAAAAAGAACATCCTTCGAGCTATTGCTCATCAGGGAGGCTACTCTAAGGAAAAAGCCGCTTCTTGGCATTTGTTACGGCATGCAGGTGATGAATGTTTTCTTCCGGGGATCACTGTATCAGGATATAAAATCTCAGAAACCGGAGTCATATGACCACAGGCTGTGCTCTCATGGCATTACGATTGTGGAGAATCCCTATCTTGCATGCTGTTATGTTGAGGTGAACAGCAGCCACCATCAGGCAGTGAAGCGGCTGGGCAAGGGGATTGTTCCTTTTGCCTTTTCCGGTGATGGCATTATTGAGGCGCTATACCTGCAGTCATACCCTTTTTTTATCGGTGTACAATGGCATCCCGAACGTAGTGATGACAAAGCTTCGCATGCTGTCTTCAGGGCTTTTGTGGAGGCTTGCCATGTACATTAACAGATTTTCTTCACCTATGATAGTATTCCTTACGGCACTTCTCGGATTTCTAGCCTACGAGATAATGAATCCTTTTTTTACGGCAATTGCATGGGCCATGGTCTTTAGCATTATCTTCTATCCCGTCTATGCCGCAATTTTTCGGTATATCAGAATACGGGAAGTCGCATCTGTGGTTACCATTGGTATCATTCTCATCATTCTTATAGGTCCGATTACCTATCTTTCGAATCTGCTCATTACGGAAATGCGTGCATTTATGGAAAGGATCACTCCTGAACGGATCGAGAGCGTAAAGGGGTATTTCGAAATTGTGCGTTCATCCCCTGTTTTTGAGCGCATAGCGCCTTACATGGGGGGAGTGGGCATGCCTTCTGAAGATGTTATCATGGAGGGGATAAAGAAGGCTGGCAGGACACTGATCGACAACCTGAAGATAACAAACGTTGTATCGCTCTTTGCCGACTTCCTTTTTATGATCTTCACGATATTTTTCTTGCTCAGGGACGGCCAAAGGTTTCTCGCAAAAGCTCGTGACTTTATGCCTTTCAGCGAGCAGGAGAAGGATAGACTTGCAACGCAGGCAAAGGATATGATAGTTTCTACTGTTTACGGGGGAGCTATCGTCGCGATCATCCAGGGACTTCTTGGGGGAGTGGCATACTATGTCCTCGGCATTAACTCACCGGTCATGTGGGGTGTTGCTATGTCGGTGATGTCATTTGTCCCACTCGTTGGAACTTTCTCGATTTGGGGCCCGGCCTCAGCTTTTTTTGTCCTGACCGGCAATCCTGTGAAAGGAGCTGGTCTTTTTATCTATGGCGTGCTGATCATCAGCATGGTAGACAATATTTTGAGGCCTTTGATCATCGGATCCCGTACGAAGATGCCCACGATACTGATCCTTTTCAGCGTCCTCGGCGGGATAAAACTCTTCGGCATGATTGGTTTTGTAATGGGACCCCTGATCATGGCTGTATTCCTCTCGGTTCTTGATATATTCCGTCATATAGAGGATGAGGGCGGAAATGTTAAAACGATTGATCAGAGCTGAAACACGGCGTTTCATCGCTGTTGCCGTTCTTTTTTCCTCGCTGCTTTTTGTATCCTGTTCATCGAGAGACCGGGTAGAGGGTTTTATTCACTACAGACTTAATTACAATCCCTCAACGCTTGACCCCGCGCATATAGTTGATGTTACCGGAGGTATCATTGCTGCAAAGCTGTTCAACGGCCTTGTTCGTCTGGATGAACACCTTGCTGTTGTTTCTGACATTGCAGAATCGTGGGAGATCAGTCCGGATGGAACTACCTATACCTTCCGGATAAGAAGTAACGTTAGATTTACGAATAATCGTAAGGTTATTGCCTCTGATTTCAAGTATTCTTTTGAGAGAATTCTGGATCCGAAAGGTAAATCACCAAATACATGGGTGTTCGAAAAGGTGGCGGGAGCAAGGGCTTACACGAGGGGTGACGCGGCAGAAGTTTCGGGCATTGTGGTTAGAGATCATCATACCCTTCAGATACGTCTTGAAAAACCTTTCTCTCCCTTTCTTAACCTTCTGACCATGACAGCTGCATATGTTGTTCCGAAAGAAGAGGTTGAGAGATGGGGGGTTGATTTTTCAACCCATCCCGTTGGCTCTGGCCCCTTCATCCTTCGGGATTGGAGACACAATGACAGACTTCTTCTCGGAAGGAATGATGACTATTTCTCAGGCAAGGCGCGGGTCAAGGGCATATGCTACAGGGTCATTCCTGAAGATCTGACTGCAATTGCTGAGTTCGAATTAGGTAACCTTGATGTTATATCTATACCTGCTTCCGAGTTCCGAAGATTCAAATCTTCGAATACATGGACGGGCCTCATTGCATCACGAGAAGGAATAAACTCCTATTATCTCGGGTTTAACTGTTCAAGGCCACCCTTTAATGATCACCTTGCGAGAATGGCCATAGCTCATGCCATCGACAGAAAAAAGATTTTTGAGACCTATTATGAAAAGAGAGGGGTGCTTTCTCATGGTCCCATACCTGAGGCGCTCAGATCATGGCCTCCTCCCGAACCACTTGCATATGCCCCTGAAACTGCCAATGAACTGATAGGGCGCTCAGGGCTAAAAGGCACGACGATTCGGTTTTTTATTCCAGCTGACCAGGAAGTTGCAGATATCGCCGAAATAATTCAGTCCTATCTGAAACTCGCAGGACTTTCTGTAGCGATAAAGCAGCTTGAATGGAGCTCATACAAGGCAGCATTGAACAAAGGGGAGGCAGACATGTTCTGGATCAGCTGGTGGGCCGACTATCCTGATCCCGAAAACTTTCTTTTCCCGCTCTTTCATTCTTCTAATCGTGGGCCGAGCGGTAACAGGACCTGGTACACGAATAAGACCGTTGATGCACTCATTGAGAAAGGACAGCGGCTGATGATCAGCTCGGCAAGAAGTTCTTACTATGGCGATGCTGAGAAGGTAATAGTAAAAGATGTCCCGTCAGTCTTCTTCTGGCACAAGGCGGACATTACGCTCAGACAGCCTACTGTCAGGAATTATGAGATATACCCCATCTATAGCGTTGATAAGGGACTGGAGGTCTCCTTCTGAAAGCATTCGTCATGAAAAGGCTTCTCCTGGTGATCCCGCTTCTTTTCGGCATAACAGCTATAACCTTTTCACTGACCAAGGCTCTGCCGGGCGATCCGGTATACAGCATTGTAGGAGAACGCTCAAGTCCTGAGATCATCGAAAAGATCCGGAAAGAGATCGGTGCCGATAAAAGCGTGGTCAGGCAGTATGCCGGATATATAGCTCTCCTCGTGCAAGGAGAGCTGGGCAGGTCCTATTTTACTGGCAGAAAGGTAGCGGATGATATTAGCGTGAAGTTTCCCAACACCATGCGTCTCGCCTTTGCATCCATGATTATTGCAGCCCCTTTAGGCATTTTTTTCGGATTCTTATCTGCAAAAAGAAGAGGGAAATTAACTGACAGGGTCATTACGCTGCTTTCGGTTTCCGGTATCAGTTTTCCGGTATTCTGGAGCGGTCTTCTGCTGATGCTTTTCTTCAGTCTCAAGCTGCGGTTTCTTCCTCCATCCGGTACAGGCGGTATGCAATACCTTTTACTTCCTGCCATTACACTCTCCTTGCCCGCACTCGCTACCCTTGTGAGGATTACCCGGGTAACGGTCATTGATATCATGGACATGCCATGTATTAGGACAGCACGGGCAAAGGGAATACCGGAAACAGGAGTCAGCATGATCCATATCCTCAAAAATGCCCTTATTCCCTTAATCACGGTCATTGGACTCGAATTGGGCAGCTATCTGAACGGAGCGGTACTTACGGAGACCATTTTCGGCTGGGACGGCATAGGAAGGTATGCCATGGAGGGGATCATCAAGCGTGACTATCCCGTTATCATGGGCTGTCTTCTGGTCGGCACGCTCGTCTTTGTATTCATCAATCTTGTCGTCGACGTCATATATCATTATGCTGATCCTCGGGTGAGGGTACATGGGACTGACCGGTAAGCTGGCATTAGGCGTCCTTGCGTTCATCTTTCTTCTTTCCTTTGCAGCTCCCTTGATCGTACCCTATGATCCAAATGCAATAGACCTCGACAGCCTCAGACAGGCGCCGTCGGCAAGGCATCTTCTGGGGACCGACAATAAAGGAAGAGATATTCTCGCTCGCCTACTCTATGGAGGCAAGATATCCATAGGAATATCCTTGCTTGCGGCCCTCGTCAGTATGATCGTCGGCCTTTTGCTGGGCCTTGTCTCGGGCTACACGGGAGGGAAAGTCGATACTGCTCTCATGTCGCTGGTAGATCTCATTCTTTCATTCCCGGCTTTTTTGCTTGCCATCGGCATCTCTATTGTTCTGCCTGCGGGCATCTGTTCGGTCATGATCGCTCTCTCAGCGATCGGCTGGGCCTCTTTTGCCAGGCTGATCAGGGGTCATGTCCTTTCACTAAAGGAGAGTGCTTTTATCGAGGCTGCGCGTTCCCTGGGATGCAGCAGCTCACGCATAATGATTGTTCATCTCTTACCACAGTGCATTCCACTGTCGCTTGTGATGGCCGGACTTAAAGCAGGAGGATATATCATCACCGAGGCGGGCCTCAGTTTCCTTGGCCTCGGTGCACAACCTCCAACGGCAACTTGGGGATCCATGATAAGTACCAGCAGGGTATTTATCACCTCAGCCTCATGGATGGTTTTTTCCCCTGGTATTATGATTACAGTAACTGCTATGTGTTTTAATCTTCTGGGCGATGCCTTGAAGGAAAAGTATGATATAGGGATGAATAAGACATTGTAATATCATAATTGCAGACACTACATTGCACGTTTTCCTCATTAAAAACCACGCAATTTCATAGGGCGTCATCAACCTTTCCTGAAGGTATTCGGCATAGTAATCGTGATTCCAATCACCTGTTTATTAAAGATATTATGCTATAAAAAAAGAAAACAATTGGAGCAGATGTGAAGAAAATAATAATGGCATCTATTCTTGCGATAGTAGTATTTCTTACATTGAGAAGTGATCTCAGCATCATTAGCAAGGAAACTCCCGAAATGACCATATCGAGCGAATATCATGAAATTTCAGGTCATATTCACAAAGGTGAAACCCTCTTTGATATCTTCAAGAAATATAAACTTGACGTGAAAGATCTCTTCAAACTGAGAGAGGCTTCAGCCGACATTCATCGGCTGAGATATTTGAATCCGAATCAACCCTACAAGATAATCCTCGACAACTATGACCAGATAAACTCATTTAAATATTGGATAAATGATGAAACTATTTTGCATATCATGAATACCGAAGCAGGGTTCTTTGCTGAAAAGATTTCTATAGCATATGAAAAAAAGATTGAATACATTGAAGGAACAATACAAACCAATCTTGTTTCTGCATTAGGCAAAGAAAAAGGAGGTTTGCTCCTGGCGCTTCAGTTGTCGGACATTTTTTCGTGGGATATTGATTTTACAACAGATATCAGAAATTACGATATCTTCAGAATTGCGGTGGAAGGACTGTACGTCGACGGCATATTTAAGAAATACGGTGAGATAGTATCAGCTGAATTTGTGAATAATGGCGAAAGGTTTCGTGCCTACAGATATGAAATTAACGGAGAGGCGGACTACTATAATGAGAAGGGCAAATCATTAAGAAAGGCTTTTCTCAAGGCGCCATTAAGTTTCAGGCGGATAAGTTCGACATTCACTAAAGGAAGAATGCATCCCATTTTGAAGGTTTATCGGCCACATCATGGTCTTGACTATTCTGCCCCGGAAGGCACGCCGGTTTCTGCGTCAGGAAGCGGTATTATTGTTTTTTGCGGGTACAAGGGACACTATGGCAAGCTTGTTACGATCAGACACCAGAACGGCTAGCATACTTATTATGGTCACTTGTCAAGAATTCCAGTGGGCATAAATGTGGGGACTCGAGTCGAACAAGGTCAGGTCATAGGGTTTGTTGGCTCGACCGGATTGGCAACAGGTCCCCATCTTCATTACGAAATGCGTATCAACAACAGCCCTATCAATCCGCATTCCATAAAAATTCCCAAGGGAAATGCTGTTCCTGAAATCTTGATGGCCGGCTTTGAAACGTTCAAAAAAGAAATGAACGATCTCTTTGCTGGGAGCAATTTTCGCGGCTATGTATCAGTGACACCGTGAGGAACACCAGTAGTGTCAAGAGATTCTCTGGAATAAAAACAATTAGCTAACTCTCTTCACCGACAGGTTCTGTATCCCGGTTTCTGTATTCCGACAACTCGCGAGGTCCATCAGATCCTTCCCACCAAAAACCTAATTCAGAAGTAAGGAATATGTACCATTGACTCCTCCTTACATAGGTGAATTTTTTATTTTACTAATTGCGTTAATATTGCCCATAAGGATTACTGTATCGCCGACTGTCAACGCTGTATCTGCCGGGGGATTAAACTCATAAGTATCTGTTGCACCGTTTCTGAGCGCAACCACGGTCACATCTTTCCTCGACAATATGCCGGTTTCCCGAAGTGTCTTATTCTTATAGGAAGAGCTGTCACTGATGGAAAGCTCATCAATTCTGATTGTTTTTTCTTTCGATCTGAGCATAACATCAAGAAAAGAAACTACGGACGGACGGATAAGTTCTGATGCCATCCTGAGACCTCCTATAAAATTTGGCATCACTACACTGTCGGCGCCTGCCATGCGTATTTTCTGTTCAGATTCTTCCTCAATCGCTTTGGAGATAACCCTGATCTTGGGGTTAAGCCTCTTTGCGGTAAAAACCACAAGGAGGTTTTCAGCATCTGAATGAAGTGTGGTTACAAGGCCACGTGCCCTTTCAATACCGGCAGCCTGCAACGAAGAGTTATGAGTAGCATCGCCATGTACATATAAGGTGTTTTGATTGCCGAGACTTTTCGCCGTATCAAGATTTTTTTCTATGACAACAAATTCCTTCAGCATCTTGATCATTTCCTCGATAATATATTTCCCGCTCTGACCTGCCCCGCATATGATGTAATGATTTGTCAGGGCTTCTATATGTTTTTGCATTTTTCTCCTCCTCAGTGTATCGGTGAGCTCTCCTTCAACAACAAAAGCGATAAACGTCGATACCCCATAGACAAGTATACCGGTTCCCCCGAGAATCAGAAATATCGTAAAGATTCTGCCGAATTGCGTGAGAGGATGCACCTCCATAAACCCCACGGAAGCGAGGGTTATGACCGTCATATAGAGTGAGTCTAGCACCGGCCAGTGTTCAATGACCACATAGCCAATGACCCCAGCTGTAAAAACGACCAATAGCGCAATGGTAATGCCGATTATTTTCTTCAGGAACATGGATTAAAGATACCGGAATAACGACAGAAAATGAAGCTGTCTCTATCATTTTCCGTCATTTTGATGTTATCAAGTCTCATCGTCCTCAGCCAGTTCGAATATTTCTTCTTCCGGCAGATGAAGCGACTCTCGGCGGACCCTGAGCTCTGAATAGATATAGGGTTTGACTGTGGCTGAGAGACGATCAGACATAAAGAGCTCGCGCAGATCATGTGTTTTCATCTCAGGGATAAAGCGGGTTACATGGATCAAGGGAGTATGAAAATTCATGATCAGTGCATATTTTACCTGATACCGTAATGGCCATTTCGGATGTTCACTTATGAGACGAATGAGTACGGGGTTAGTCAGAGGCCTGGTGATGACCGTGCAGAGATGGGCTTCGGTAATAATCGGGCTGTCAAGACATGAGCGGATAGCAGATCCGTCCCCATGTTCCATAAGGAAAAGTATGATGTTGTCACTTGATCGTTTTGCGAGGGCTATTTGCACGCCGGAAGGCAGGGAAGGTATCTTTTCTGCAATCATGCGCTCAATCTTTTGACGTACGATTACGGGAATAGTCCGATCGCGAGAAAGGTCGCCAAGATCAAAAATCCTTAAGAGCTTGAGAAGTGATAAAATGATTCGCTGGGGAGTCTTTGGATTTCGGCAAAGAGCGATCTTAAGCGTTAAACTGTCCCTGAACCTCACGTCATTTGCCAGAAAGCCAAGCGCCTCGACAGGGACATTCCGTCTTTTTGCAACGAAAAGCGCCATGTCTTCACTGAGATTCCTGTTGAGGATTGCACGTAAAATCACCTGGGGATGGGGTCGTGGAGGAGGTTCCAGAGTTCATCGCCCTGCGCAGAGTATGCTCGCTGTAATCGTTCTTCTGCAGAACACATATCATTGTTATATAAGGCTTGATGCAGCCTATGTGGACACGATGATCAAGAAACGACCTTGCGCACGTAAATCTCTTTGGCTATCTCAGGATCGAGAGCTACCGTTGTCTCATCTATCTGGACAACATACGACGGCGTTTTCTGGATCAACTTTATCGTGCTGCCCGCAGCAATGCCGAGCGAATTCAATTTGCTGATTCTTGAAGCCTCTGAAGGAACGATAAAGGTTATTTTTCCTGCAGCGCTAACTTCAAATTCCGAGAGCCTCATCACAACGGGGGTAACTTCCACCTTGAACTTCTTGCAGCATTCGCCCCGAGGTATTGGTTTCCCATGGGGACAGTTCGGCGGGTGACCGAGGAATGTGCAAACGCTCTCAGTGAGTTCTTCGCTCAGGATATGTTCCATTTTGCATGCATCGTTCACAACGGAATCTTCAGGCATTTCAAACACATCCGTGAAAAGCCTCTCCGCAAGCCTCTGCCTCCGAATCAGACCGCGGGCCGACTTGAGGCCCTTTTCTGTAAGACGAATCTCAGCGCCCAGAATCGATGCCAAGCCTTCGTGCAATAAGGTTTCAACTATGGACTCGGTATCAGCATCGTCAGAGTTCGTCTTAAAATGGCTGATGTCATGATGTTGATCTTCGTTGAGTACCCAGAGAAGCTCGAGTGCCTCATCGAGGCGTTCTTTGTCTGTAATTAATGGCATGTCGTAATTATATGATAAGAAAACGTCTCATGACAACGGAAAAGGGAGTTCAGTCGTCATAACCTGCTTGAAGGATTTCCGATGGAGTGCACATGGACCATGTTGCGAGATTTTGTCCATATGTTCTTTTGTGCAATATCCCTTATGCTTTTTGAAATTATATTGAGGATATATGCCATCAAAATGTAGCATGATCATATCTCTGACATATTTTGCAATGATGGACGCTGCGGCAACAGCCGCACTTTTTGCATCAGCCTTGACTATGGAAAATTGCTTGATGGTCGTTTCGGGAATCGTGACGGCATCAACAATGAGGGCATCAGGAGTCATGGTAAGATCTTCCATGGCATATTTCATTGCATTCATGGTTGCCTGGAGAATGTTGATTCTGTCGATTTCCACGTTGTCGATCATGCCTACGCCGATATCCACGGCAGAGACAAGGATCTCCCAGAACAAAAAAGTACGTTCCTTTTCCGGTACTTTTTTTGAGTCTCTGAGCCCGTCGATTCTGAGTACGCTGGGAAGAATTACAGCAGCAGCCACAACGGGGCCAGCAATGGGGCCCCGTCCGGCTTCATCTATGCCTGCTATTACCGGATACCCCTTGCATCTGAAGGAATCGTCATGCCGGTAGATGTCCATGAAAAGAGGCTACTGAGCCGAAAATTCTTTTTCCTTTATCTTTGCAGCCTTACCTTTTTTGGTCCTGAGGTAATAAAGCTTTGCCCTTCTAACTTTTCCCTGTTTGATAAGTTCCACCCGGTCAATGTTGGGTGAACAGACAGGGAACACTCTCTCTACGCCGACGCCAAAGGATATCTTTCTGACGGTAAAACTTTCGCGCGTTCCACCACCTTTTCTGCCTATGACAACGCCCTGAAACGGCTGGATTCTCTCCTTGTCCCCTTCGACGACCTTGACATAGACCTTTACCGTATCTCCCACATTAAAAGCGCCAAGATCTTTCTTGAACCCTTCCTCGATAGCATCAATTAAATTCATAACAGCTCCTCCTTTATCTTTTCAATAAGAACTTTCTCTTCATCAGAGAGTATATATGTTCTCAGCAGTTCAGGTCTCTTCAGCAATGTTATTTTCAGTGACTGCTGCTTCTTCCACTTCCTTATATCTGCATGGTTGCCTGATAGCAGCACCTTTGGTACACGCATATGTCTGAACTCTTCAGGGCGTGTGAAGTGCGGATAATCAAGCAACCCCATGCTGAAGGATTCATCCTCAGCTGACTGTTCATCACCCAGCACATCGGGCAACAACCGGGAAGCAGCGTCTATTATAACCAATGCTGGTAGTTCTCCGCCAGTCAAAATATAATCTCCGATAGAAATTTCGTCATCAATGAGGCATTCCCGAACCCTCTCGTCTATAGCTTCGTATCTACCACAGAGGAAAACAGTCTCTCTCGCATCTTCCGCGACTTCACGGGCAATGTCCTGGGTAAAGACCCTTCCGCGGGGAGAAAGCATAATGATGCGGCAGGATTCTCTTAGGGGCCATTTATCCTCCACTATCCGAAAGAACGGCTCAGGTTTCATAACCATGCCAGGTCCTCCTCCGTAAGGGTAATCATCGACGGTCTTATGTTTGTCAGTAACATAGTCGCGGAGATTATGGACAGTAACCGAGATGATTCCCTTTTCGATCGCCCGTTTGAGAATACTGTACCCGAGATAGCTTTTTACCATGTCAGGGAATATCGTAATTACACTGAATTCTTTCTGTAGCTCAGCCATCGCAGAAATACTTTAATCCAAAAGACCCTTCATTGGTGCTATGGTAACGGTACCGGAACTGAGGTCTATGTTCAAAATGACATCCTTTATAGCAGGGATGAGATATTCCTTGCCTGGTCCCTTTACGACATATACATCATTACTCCCTGTTTCTATGATCTCAGCAATCTGACCGATTTTCTTCCCTTCGGAGTTAACAACGATAAGCCCAATTATCTGATGGTGATAGAATTTGTTCTTCGGCAATGCGGGGAGATATTTTTTCTGAACTTCGATCACAGCCTTGCGGAGCAAGGCTGCTCCCTCCCGACTGCTGATCCCTTCGAACGATATAATGAGAGCACCTCGGTCATTGTGTATGGATTGGATCGTTCGAACCTCACGTTTCCCCGACGGAAAAAGAATCTGTACGTCAATATGGGCGGGAATTGCGATGGAGGCTTCTGTAAGGGGGAGAGCCCTGACTTCACCTCTTACCCCCCGTTCCTTAATGATGCGCGCTACGCTGATCAGTTCTAAGGAAGGATCTCCTCTTATTCAAGAATCTCAAGCACGCAGCGTTTGCCGATCTTGGTGCCAGAGGCACTCAGGATAGTTCTCATTGCGCGTGCAGTTTTGCCCTGTTTTCCAATTACCTTGCCGAGATCCCCCGCTGCAACGCGCAGCTCATATACCGTCGTTTTTTCACCATCGACTTCGTTTACAGATACATCTTCAGGCTTGTCAACAAGAGCTTTTGCCATTGCCTCAACCAATTCTTTCATGTTGCCTACCTCCAGGTCGCCGAGAGTGATGTTAGAGACCGGCTTTTTGCATTAGCCTTTTTGCGGTATCCGATGGTTGCGCTCCCTTTCCCAGCCAGAACTTTGCCCTTTCCATGTCTATCTTGATATCGGAAGGCTCTTTTAGCGGATCATAGGTGCCGAGTATCTCAATGAATGGTCCGTTTCTCCTTGTTTTTGAGTCGGTCACGATCATCCGATAAAACGGTTTTTTGTGTGACCCAAGTCTTGTTAGCCGAATTTTTACCAAAAAACACCTCCTCGTGTAAGTTATAAAGTTTAATATAAATTATTCTTGAATGTAAAGGGATCAGAAGGGTAAAGAACGTGGCAATTTGAGGTTCTTTTTGCCTCTAAACATCTTGAGCATTTTTTTAAGCTCGACATACTGTTTGATGACCCGGTTGACTTCGGCAACGGTCGTTCCACTCCCGAGAGCAATACGCTTCCTCCTGCTTCCATTTAGGATGTTATGATTAGTACGTTCTTTTTTTGTCATAGAGCTGATAATCGCCTCGATCTTTACAAACTCTTGCTCATCAACCTGCATGTTTTTTATCTTGTTCATGCCGGGTATCATGCTGAGGATACTTTCCAAGGGCCCCATATTCCTAATCTTCTTAAGCTGTTCCTTTAGGTCATCAAAGGTAAATGAGTCTTCAAGTATCCGCTTCCGAAGGGATTCCGTCTCCTTCTGGTCAAATGATTTCTGGGCTTGTTCAATAAGACTAAGGATATCGCCCATTCCGAGAATACGCGATGCTATTCGATCAGGATGAAACGGCTCAAGCATATCTATCTTTTCGCCGATACCGATAAATTTGATTGGTTTCTGAGTGATCTCCCTGATGGAAAGAGCAGCTCCACCCCTTGCATCACCGTCCATTTTCGTGAGTACGATACCGTCAATGCCGATCTGCTCACTGAACTGGCGTGCAATGTTCACCGCATCCTGGCCGGTCATCGCATCAGCAATGAAAAGGGTTTCTTTGGGATCCAAGACGGTCTTTATGCTCTTGAGTTCAGCCATGAGGGAGTCATCGACATGCAGACGTCCTGCTGTGTCGACTATCATTACGTCATGTGCCCCTGTCTTCGCCTTTTTCATGGCTTCTGAAACGACGGTTATGGGGTCTTTACTCTCTTTTGCTGAATACACGGGGATGCCGATCTGAGTTCCAAGCGTTATCAACTGGTCTATGGCAGCAGGCCTCTGAAGATCGCATGCAACAAGAAGAGGGCGCCGGCCTTCCTTCTTGAAGAGCCGGGCGAGCTTTGCTGAGGTTGTAGTCTTGCCTGAGCCGTGAAGGCCTACCATCATGATAACGGTCGGAGGATTCGGTGACAACGCGATCCTGGCATTAGAGCTACCAAGAAGCGAACAGAGCTCTTCATGAACAATCTTAACGACCTGCTGTCCAGGGGTAAGGCTGTCCAGTACTTGTCTTCCAAGGGCCTTTTCCCTTATTCGCTGGCTAAAGTTCTTTACAACCTTGAAATTAACATCAGCTTCAAGGAGGGCAAGTCTGACTTCCTTGAGGGCAGCATCAATATCTTCATCGCCGATAAGACCTTTGCCCTTCAGCTTCTTTAAAGATGCTTCGAGCTTTTCGCTGATACTCTCGAACATTAGAGATGCTTTTCGATATCAGCAGAAACCTTCTTGCTGTAATCGTCGAAATATCCTTTATAGGAAGAAATGACAGTTCCATTCCTGCTGACCAAGAAGCTTGTCGGAATGCTCATTACATTGTACGTCATCGGCACGGCCTCGTCGGCGATCAGAACGGGATATGTGATGCCATGCGATGAAGCGAATTGGGCAACTTTCTCCGCCGCGTCAGAATCCGTATCGATGGACACGCCGAGGACAGTAAATCCTTTATCTCGGTATTTCTTTTGGAGTTCCACCAAGTCAGGTATTGAAGCCTTGCATGGCGGGCACCATGTTGCCCAGAACTCAAGAAGAACGACCTTTCCCTTGTAGGAAGAAAGCGTCGTATTCTTGCCGGAGACATCTTTGAGCATAAAGTCTGGTGCCGTGCTGCCGATCTGGACAGAAGAATCAGCTCCAGGCTTATCATTTTTTTTACCGCAAGAGCAGATAATGAGACTAACTGCTACTGCCAAGACAATAAAACATGATTTCCCCATGCTATGACCGAATTGAAGACTCATTCATCAGCCAATCAGAGCGTCTATCTTTGCCTTCAACTGTGGTTTCGGAACCGCACCAACAATACGGTCAGTTTCCTGGCCATTCTTGAAAAATATGATAGTCGGAATCCCCATGATCTTGTATCTGCTGGCTATATCAGGATTCTCATCCGTGTTCAGCTTCATTGCTTTGATTTTTCCCGTATACTCCTTTGCAAGTTCTTCGACCGTCGGTGCAATCATCCTGCAGGGTCCGCACCAAACAGCCCAGAAATCGATCATCACAACGCCATTGTGCCCAACCACCTCTTTTTCCCAGGCCGCAGACGTAGCTTCAGAAACATATTCGGACATAATTATGACCTCCTCGACAATTTGTTGATTATATTTGTTATATTCTCTTTTTGTCAATGAAACAAGGATGGAAGAGAGCCCAAAAACAGGAATGATCGTGACTGCTATTTCATTGACAGCATGGAATACTATCTGTTATTTTTCAACGATGAAAAAAAGCTGTTTCTTTTTCTTTCTTTTCATGTTTCTTCTCCTCGGCTCATCTCATGCCTTTGATATTGCCGGCCTGCAACCTCTCGCTCCTGATGGTGTCTTTTCTACCTTCAGTACCGAAAGTCTTCCCAAGAATAAGTTTTCCGCTGAATTTGCGGTCGAACGCTCGCGGGAAGTCGATTTTGACAGGATAACCATTAGAGGTGCTTATGGCATAAGCAATAATCTTGAGTTCATTGTTTCAGCCCCTTATGTTCTTCATTTCGAAGATAGCATTGACGGTTTCGAGGATGTCGCCATAGGATTCAAGCACCGGTTCTACGACGAAGGTAAATATGGCCCCTCTCTTGCGTATCTGCTCACCGCATCCTTACCTGTCGGTCGTGACGAGCTCTCAACGAATGGAAGGGTAGGGGCAGGCATTATCCTCAGCAAGAGGATTGGCCCGTTTCAGGGCAGCTTCAATCTGTTATATTATAGGCCGGGCAAAGGAGAACTTCAGGACGAGATAACATTTTCCTCCGGAATTGTTTTTTCTGCAACCCATAATTCTGAGATTCTTGCGGAGTTTCTGGCTAAGAAAAGCCACTTCACCAGCGAGTATGATCAACTGGAAGCGCGGTTGGGATATCGACTGAGGACCACAGATTCTCTGTTTACCACGATCGGTGCAGGAGTTGATCTTAAGAATCGGAATCCTGAATACCGTCTGCTTCTGATGATTACCTTTACGAACGCAAAGGACAAGAAAAAGATCAAAAGAATCATTGAAGAGGAAGAATAAGACACCATGTTTGATATCGGCTTTCAGGAACTTCTCATCATCTTTGTGGTAGCGCTCCTTGTTTTTGGTCCAAAGAAACTTCCAGAGCTCGCCAGGACAATGGGCAAGTGGGTTGCGGAAATCAAGAAAGGCGTACAAATTGCTAAAACCCAAATCGAGCAAGAAATCACTGTTGACTACAAGATACCGGATGAGGAGATCATCAGGAATCTTCCCAAGGACGATGCGCTTGCTGAAAAGAAGGAAGAACTTCAAAAACCAGAGGAGGAAAAATAGTTGGAAGATCTGCGCATGCCTCTGACAGAACACCTCACGGATCTTCGCAAACGCATATTTATCTCTCTTGGTTCGGTCGGATTGATTTTTATTTTTTGCTTCAATTATTCAGAAGAAATCTTCGACATCCTTATTTTTCCGCTAAAGGCCGAGGTGAAAGTTGTGCCTTACAGTCCCTTTTTTCGCATAATCGAGAAAACGGCTGTGTCGCTCGTATTTCTCGCACCTGCAGAGGCGTTTTGGATGCACCTGAAGGTCGCGTTTATCGCATCTCTGATACTCTCTCTTCCGGTCATATTTACTCAGCTCTGGAAATTCGTTTCACCAGGATTGCTGCCGAAGGAAAAAAAATATTTTTTGCCTTTTCTCTTTTCTGCTACACTGCTGTTCACCGCAGGTGCCATGTTTTGCTTCCTGGTCATTCTTCCTTTTGCTATGACGTTTCTTCTCGGTTATAAAACAGTACATCTGACACCAATGTTGTCTGTAGGAAGCTATGTGGATTTTTGTCTAAAGTTCATTCTTGCCTTCGGGGCGATTTTCGAATTGCCGCTGGTCATCATTTTTCTTACGCGATTTGGCTTTGTAACGCCTGCAACTCTTGCTAGCCATAGAAAATATGCAGTCCTTGCGGCGTTCATCATGGCTGCTGTCCTTACGCCCACTCCCGATGCATTCAATCAGGTGCTTATGGCAATCCCCATCATTGTCCTGTACGAAATAGGAATCCTTTTGTCTCGGATGATGCACCGAAAGGTGCAACATGAGTAACGTCCGGGGAAAGAGCAGCAAGGCGCTGACGATAGATGTCGCAGAGGGATATGTTGCCGTTAATCCATTATTCCTGAAACCATTTGATGCTGACTCTCTTAAGGACTTTTATCATCAGATCGATAAGACTCAAAAGGAGCTGCGCGCAGAAAGATTTCCAGCGAATGATGTTCAGGCAATACGCATGCGCAATCTTAGGCTGCAACGGCTCTATTCGGCACAGATGGTCATCCGGAACTTCGCCCGTGAGCGCCGACTACCGCTTGTTTAGATGATATTGACACGCCCAGATTCCTGTGATAGGTTGTGAACATGGAAATAAATGAAGATTTCAAGGCTGCTCGGGATATTGTTCAGGCGATCCTGAAATCTAAGAAGATTATCAGGATGTATCCTGCCAACAACCCTATCTATGTGAAGACGCTCGAGGACAGTTATGCACGCTTTACAGATTATTTCGATTACCGACAAGATCTCGTTTTCAAAATCAAGCAAAATGAAATTACATGGGATTCCGAGCCGGTATATGCGAATCCAGAAAAGGAAGATAATCTCGCGCTCTTTTTTTTCAAGGATGGTCTCCGGGAATTGACCTTTAAACGGGGGCTTACCAGTGAAGAAATGGAAGATTTTCTGAAGATCATCTCGATGGACTTCGAGCGTGAGGTCGTAGATGACGACATTGTGACGCTTCTCTGGGAGCGCGACTTTCAAAGCATACAGTATATCGCTGACGATGCGATACTTGCTGACGAAGATAATTATCAGGACCGTGCGATTCAGGAGGCCGAGGAAAACGCTAATAGCCCAGACAATATCTTGAAGGCGTATCAAGATGCATTTGATGAGCAGGATGTCGCCAGCGATACCAGCATTGTTCCGCTCAGCGATGCTGACCTTCAGCAGTTAATGCAGTTGCTCGACCAGGAGAGCCATGGGAAGACTGAAAAACTTGTTGACCTGCTGTTTGAACTTCCCTATCTTTCAGAGACAAGAACAGACTACGAGGAGCTTACAACATTTTTCATGAATTCCGCTGAATTCATTATGCAAAGAGGCGATCTGGCAATAATGAACAGCATGCTCCTTCGACTTAGCAGCCTTATAAGCGAGCCTCATATCGACGGAGAAATTAAGAATTATTTCCGGCGTGTGATTTCATATGCGGGAAACGGCACCATCATCAACCTCCTTGGAGAACTGCTTGATAGCGGTCAAGAAATAGAAGATAAGGTTGTTGAAGAATATGTGAAACATCTCGACAAGAATGCGATACCGCCGTTCATGAATATCTTAGGAGAACTCGAAAGCATACATGCACGCAAAGTTGTCATAGACGCACTTATTTTTCTCGGGCCGAAAGACATCACAAGCCTTGCGAAAGGCCTAAATGATCCCCGGTGGTTTGTCGTGAGAAATATTATTTATATTTTCAGAAAAATAGCCGACAAGCGCGCCGTAGAATTTCTGTTGCGAACGGTTCGTCATGCAGATATCAGGGTTCGTAAGGAGGTCATCCGCGCTCTCGGGGAACTAGGAGGGGGAGGCGTATTCCAAACGCTTCGAGAATGTCTGGAAGATCAGGATATGCAAATACGATCAGCATCACTCAGGGCATTGGGCACTGTCGCATCTGAAGCGGCGAAAAGAATAATTATGGACAAGATTGCCGAAAAGGCTTTCAAAGATGTCGACTTTGATGAAAAGAAGGAATATTTTGAGGTCCTCTCAAAGTGGAAGGACGAAGAGATATTTACATTTCTTGTTGGTATGCTGAAAAGGAAATCGTTCCTTTTCAGCAGTGCAAAGATGGATGAGATCCGTGCATGTTCAGCTTACGCTCTGGGACTCGTTGGGAACAGGGATGCACTACCCTATCTGACGAAAACCAAAGGGGACAGCTGCAAACTCGTGAGGGAATTTTCATTTACTGCAATCAAGAGGCTTGAGCATGGATAGTAAGCAGGAGCGTGAACTGCACAAAAATGCCAAGGAATTAATCAATCAGATCTCCGTGGTGCTTCGCACATCACAGATCCATGATACAAACAACGTTGCCCTCGCATCGGCTATCAGTCGTCTTGTCGCGATGATCAACACCCTAGTTTCACAAGAAAACATCCTCGTACTCGAACTGAGAGGTGAGTTTTTTTACATTAATGAATACCGGATCCGGTACTCACTCGAATACTTGCTTAACTTCGATTTCATGGTAAGAGAGTTCAAGAAACGCGAACTCGGGAATATCACATTCAAAGGACAGATACGGTCTGACGATATCAAACGATTCATTAAAGCTTTCGTTGACGCTTCTTTTTCGCAAGAGCCATTTAACACTATTCAGGAGGAGATGACAAATGTCAGAAATATTGATGTCGGTGTCCTGAAAAAGGTAGTTGAAGATGAATCGTTGGATGTGAGAAAAATGGTAAAAAAGACCTATTTTAATGCGGTATCTTTCACTCAGGGCGTCATTAACAAGATAAAGTCTGGCGAGAAAGTTAATATCAAGAAAGCAAAAAGAGTGGTTGAATCAATGGTCGATCAGATTCTCGAAGAAGAACAGTTGCTTTTGGGTATGACCGCTATCAAAGATTACGACGAATATACCTATCATCATTCTGTAAACGTTAGCATTCTTACTATTGCACTTGGCCAGCGCCTCGGCATGAGCAGACGTTTGCTCACTGAACTTGGCATGGTTTCTCTTTTCCATGATATTGGAAAGATGGATATACCTAGCGAGGTCCTGAATAAACCTTCTAATTTTACTGATGATGAATGGAACATCATCAGGAAACATCCTGTTTGGGGTCTTAAGGCTATTCTGAAGCTCAAGAAATTTGACGATCTTACGATAAAGTCGGCAATCGTTGCTTTCGAACACCATATGAACTTTGATCTGACGGGCTATCCTAAGGCAAGGAAGAAGATCAATATCGATCTCTACAGCCGCATCGTGAGCGTCGCTGATCAGTATGACGCTATGACCTCTGCACGTGTTTATTCGAGGACCCCCCTTTCCCCAGATAAAGCACTGAGCATCATGATGGAGCGGGCGGGTACGCAATTGGATCCCCTCGTGTTTAAGTTCTTTACCAATATGGTTGGCGTCTATCCTATTGGTACGCTCGTAATGCTCGACACAAGAGAGCTTGGCCTCGTCTGTGAAAGTAACCAGCTGTTCCCGAATCGTCCACGGGTTATGATCATCGTAAATGAAACTGGCAACAGGATTAAAGGAACAATTGTTGATCTTACGGAAAAAAACGAAAAGGATCAGCATGTCAGATCAATTCGGAAGACACTGGATCCTAATAAATATAACATCAATCTGGCAGAATACCTTCTGTAACGGATGCTATTTACAGGCATTGAGGCGGGTACTTTAGGCAGTTGACATTTTTTTAACGTATCGTCTTTAATATAAGACTGGAGGTGATAGTGTTATGTATGCAATTATAGAAACTGGAGGTTTTCAGCAGAAGGTTACGCCTGGCGATACGGTCCGGGTTCAGAAAATAGCTTCCGCTGCCGGTACCGCTGTTACATTCGAAAAAGTACTTCTTGTGTCGAACGAAGATCGGATCCTGATCGGCAGTCCCTACGTCAAGGACGCTTCGGTTACGGCAGAACTAGTGGATGATGTAAAAGGAAAAAAGGTCATAATCTTCAAGAAGAAGCCCCGAAAGGGACATAGAAAGACTAGAGGACATCGGCAGCAGTATTCAGTCGTTACGGTAAAAGACATTGTAGTCGGAGGATAGTATGGCACACAAAAAAGGTGTAGGAAGTTCAAGAAACGGCCGCGACAGTCAGTCACAAAGACTTGGAATAAAGCGGTTCGGAGGGCAATTTGTTAAGGCAGGAAACATTCTGGTTAGGCAGAGAGGCACGAAATTTCACCCCGGCACGAATGTGCAAAAGGGATCCGATGACACCCTGTTCTCTCTTATTGATGGTGTTGTATCGTTTGAAAGAAAAGATAAGACAAGGCTGAAGATCAGCGTCTATCCGGCCATTCAACAGTAGTTATTTCATAAGATAGAGAAATCAAAAGGCAGACCGTGCTCTGCCTTTTTTATTTACATATGCAATTCATCGATCATGCAGAAATCACGGTAAGAGCCGGGGATGGCGGCGACGGTTGCGTAAGCTTCCGAAGGGAAAAGTATGTGCCGAGAGGGGGGCCTGACGGAGGTGATGGCGGTCGGGGTGGTCATGTGATCTTCAAGTCGTCCCGAGAACTGAATACCCTCCTTGATTTTCGATACAAGAGGGAATATCAGGCGCAAAAAGGACAGCAGGGAATGGGAAAGAAGATGCATGGTAAAGACGGTGTCGACCTTATTATTCCTGTACCTGTGGGTACAGCTGTCCGCGATCCGGAGAGTAACCTGCTTGCTGCCGACCTTGTTCAGGAAGGGCAGGAGTTTATCGCGGCCCGAGGCGGACGTGGCGGTCAGGGCAACCAGCACTTCGCAACCCCAACGCGGCAAGTTCCCCGCTTCGCGCAGCCGGGAGAAGAAGGCGAATGCCGGCGCTATATTCTCGCATTGAAACTTCTTGCCGATGTCGGGCTTGTGGGGCTCCCTAATGCTGGTAAATCAACGTTGATCTCTGTGCTGTCTTCAGCCCGCCCGAAGATAGCTGATTACCCGTTCACAACTCTTGTACCCAATCTTGGTGTCGTTAAGGTCGGCGATTTTGACAGTTTTGTCATGGCTGATATACCAGGGCTCATAGAAGGCGCCCATCAAGGAATAGGTCTGGGATTCCAGTTTCTCCAGCATATCGAACGCACACGGATATTTCTTCATCTTGTTGATGTTTCCGATGCAGCGGATGAGGATCCGGTTTCGCAATACAAGATGATTTCGAGGGAGATCGAGCTATACGGCAAGGATATCTCGATAAAACATCACGCGGTCATAGCCACCAAAATTGATGCGGCTACTGACAACAAGAGGCTTGACTTGCTCAAAGAATACTGCAAAGCTAACGATATTGATTTTTTCGCGATCTCTGCGGCCACAGGTCTGGGCATCATGGAGATGCTTCGATATCTCGCTCAAATCCTTAACAGGGCAAAAAATGAAACGAATCGTCATTAAGATTGGCAGCAATATCATCGCCGGTACAGACGAAGGACTTGATTTTTCAACGATCAACAGCATAGCTGGTGATATTTCGGGTATTGCCTCTGAAGGCAACGAGGTGGTGATTGTTTCGTCCGGAGCGGTTGCTGCAGGGATGAAGAAGCTTGGTCTTAAAAGCCGCCCCAGCGAGATCAGGCTCAAGCAAGCTGCTGCTGCAGTTGGCCAAAGCAACCTCATGTGGGCCTACGAGCGTTCTTTTTCTGGCTTTGGAAAAAAAGTGGCGCAGGTGCTCCTCACCAGAGAGGATTTTGCTGACCGCAAGAGATACATCAATGCCAGAAATACTATGATGACCCTGCTTTCCTACAGTGTTATTCCCGTGATTAATGAAAATGACACTGTGGCAACAGATGAGATAAGATTTGGCGACAATGATAACCTGGCTGCCCTTGTTGCCATCAGTATAGAGGCAGACAATTTGTTCATTCTTTCGGACGTAGACGGCCTGTATGAAGACGACCCCAGGAAAAATCCACATGCTGAGCTTATTTCTTACGTAGAGACCGTAACGCCAGACGTTGAATGGAAGGCAGGCTCCTCAGGCAGCCTGATAGGCACCGGCGGCATGTATTCAAAGGTGAAGTCTGCACAAAAAGCTGCCCTACACGGTATTGCGGTGTATATCATCAACGGGAAAAAACCAGGATTGCTCATGCCAGCCGTTCAGGGACAGCATTACGGTACTTTCTTTAGGCCGAGTGAAGGAAAGATATCTCAACGAAAAAGGTGGATTGCTCATAGTAGCAGAGCTAAGGGATCATTAACTCTCGACGACGGTGCGGTAAGGGCGCTTGTTACAGGTGGCAAGAGTCTGCTTCCTTCGGGAATTCTTTCGATAGATGGTCCTTTTGAGATTGGGGATGCTGTGTACTGCGTTACGGTCGATGGGAAACGAATTGCAAAAGGACTGGTTAATTATGGCTCAGAAGACCTGCGTAAAATACAGGGAAGAAAGACCAGAGACATAGTAAATATACTCGGATATAAGTACTCCGACGAAGCAATCCACAGAGACAATCTTGTGATTATTTGATGACCTGACTTTTCTCTTCGCGTCTCAGTTCTTTCCTTGCCTTTTCAAACAACTCAGTGGTCCGGGGGTCACGATAATCGAAATAGGTATAAGGAAGGGGATTAAAGCGATTTCCCTGATAATACAGGACAACTTCACCGTAGATCCCTTTGCCTAAATAGATTCTGTGGGAATAATCCTTCGCAGAGGCAAGGACAACTCTGGATCGCATCAGGTAGCCGGGATCTATGTTGATTTTACGGTTACCCTCAATGACATATTCAGCTTCGAGATCATTAGTTTCCAGTTTAACATCCGGAAGATTTAGGGGGTCAAACTGCCTGCGGAAAAAGAGAAGCTTTCTGAATATCGGCGTACCCAGTTCTTCGTCGTAGTAATGGGTATGGTTCCACAAACAGGTCTCACTTTCAAGAAGGGTATCGCCAAACCGACTTTGCAGAGGAAATAAAACAGCATGATATGTCTCGCATTGGGAAAACAGCAGGGAAATGAAGAGAAGAGAGGGTTCAGGCGGGTGGGGCGTACCCATTATTCAATAAGCAGTGTATTGATGAATGTTCTTGCGTCCGCAGCGCTCCAGTCAAGGGCGCCGATAACTTTTTTTCTTAATATACCTTTCTTATCCACCAGATAGGTTTCCGGAACGCCGGTCACTTTATATCTGTTGGAAGTGGTTCCATCATGATCGCCATACACAGGGAATGTATAGCCATTGGCATTCATATAATCGTATGCAGATTTCGGTGTATCCTTGTACAGAATAGTGACCAACGCGAAACGTGCGTCACCAAAGAGTTCTCTGTGAAGCGCTTCAATGGATGGTACCTCCTCACGACAGGGGGGACACCACGTCGCCCAGAAGTTCACAAAGAGAACCTTACCTCTGTACTGTTCGATGTTCACTTTCTGGCCGGTCACGGTGTCCCATATTTCCAGGTCCGGCGCTTTCGATCCTGCTGATACCTCAGTTTGTCGGCTTTGGCAGGAATACAAACTAAGTACCAGAGCACTTATACTGAGAAATGACAACACCGTAGACACCCGTTTACGGCCAATCCTGGCAGAGTGCATGCTTAATTAATACCTGAAAACACCGGCGACTCATCAGCAACGACAAAAGCAGGGGTATTCGCTTCAAGCAACACTTTGATCTTATGAGAGCCCTTGAAATTACCTTTCAGAATTTCCTCTGAAAGAGGATCTTCGATCTCTTTCTGCAGGGCTCTCCTCATGGGTCGTGCACCATACGCAGGTTTATAATATTGCTCAAGAAGCCATTCCTTCACATCCTGAGACAGTTCAACAATAAGCTCCTGTTCTATGAGCTCCTTGTTCATCTCTTCGACAAGAAGGTCGATAATGGCCATAAGGTGGTTCTTTGCAAGAGGATGAAAGACAACCAACTCATCTACGCGGTTCAGGAATTCAGGATTAAATGTCTTGCGCAATTCATTCAGAACATTGTCTTTTATATTTTCATAAATCTCTCCGACTTCACTACGCTGGAAGCCTAAAGGAGTTGCTTTTTCAATGATGCGTGCTCCCAGATTGGATGTCATGATAATAACTGCATTTCTGAAATCCACCTTTCTGCTGAAATTATCCGTCAGAACCCCCTCATCAAGGACCTGAAGAAGCAGATTAAACACGTCTGGATGAGCCTTTTCTATTTCATCAAACAAGATGACGGAATAGGGTTTCTTCCTGACTTTCTCAGTAAGCATTCCTCCTTCCTCATACCCTACATATCCAGGAGGGGCACCGGTAAGTTTGGAGACGTTGAATCGTTCCATATATTCAGACATATCGATCTTGATCAAAGCATTTTCATCATTAAAGAGAAATTCGGCAAGGGCTTTAGCCAGTTCTGTTTTCCCGACCCCAGTAGGACCAAGAAAAAAGAATGAGCCAATAGGTCTCTTTGAGCTTTTCAATCCTGCACGTGAACGGCGGATAGCGCGAGATACTGCCCGAATTGCCTCTTCCTGGGCAATTATTCTCTGATGAAGTTCGTGTTCCATCCTGATCAGCTTTTCGGACTCCTTCTCTTCTATCTTAAAAATCGGAATGCCGGTCATTTTGGAAACGGTATAAGCAACATCGTCATCAGTCATAATCGGTATTTCCCTGTTCAGACTTTCCTTCCAAGATTTTTGCGCATGTTCATGCATGATTCTTAGTTTTTCCTCTTCCGTTCTCACCGAAGATGCTTTTTCAAGATCGTGAAGTTTGATATAAAGGTTCTTTTCCTTGGCAATTCTCTGAAGCCTGAACTCTAAGTCC
Source organism: Nitrospirota bacterium (assembly GCA_003252075.1). Lineage (GTDB taxonomy): Bacteria > Nitrospirota > Thermodesulfovibrionia > Thermodesulfovibrionales > UBA6898 > UBA6898. Next base: position 5,798 of record QKDO01000115.1, on the reverse strand, counting down.
TTAAGCTCGGATGGAGGAGTCAGCCTCTTGAGTTTGATGCGCGATCCCGTCTCGTCGAGGACATCGATAGCCTTGTCGGGCAAAAACCTGTCCTGAATATAGCGATCGGAAAGTTTTGCTGATGCCGTCAGCGCCTCAGGCGTAATCTTTACCTTGTGATGCGATTCATAGCGGGACTTCAGTCCGCTCAGGATCTCTATTGACGTACTAATATCTGGCGGTTGTACGTGGATAGGCTGGAATCTTCTTTCTAGGGCTCGATCCTTTTGAATATACTTTCGGTATTCATCGGGCGTCGTTGCCCCGATACATTGAATCTCGCCCCGGGAGAGAGCAGGCTTCAACATACTGGAAGCATCAATAGAGCCTTCTGCAGCGCCTGCACCGATGAGCGTATGAAGTTCATCGATGAATAGGATCACATTGTCGGTCTGCACGATCTCCTTCATGACAATCTTGAGACGTTCCTCAAACTGACCACGGTATTTTGTACCGGCAATGAGCGCTCCGAGATCCAGAGAAATGATCCTTTTGCCCATGAGTGTCTCCGGGATATCTCCGGTAATAATGCGCTGACATAACCCTTCAACGATAGCGGTTTTGCCAACTCCGGGCTCGCCAATAATAACAGGGTTGTTTTTTATCCTTCTTCCTAGAACCTGCAATACTCTTTCGATCTCGTCTTCTCTGCCGATCACCGGGTCAAGCCTGTTCTCCTTGGCAAGCATGGTAAGGTCACGACCGAACTCATCGAGAGCAGGGGTGCTGCTTTTTTTCTCACGCGCTTGGACGTATGACTTCATGGAGAGGTTAATGGTAAGCTGGCGCGCACCGAGGAGATTGGCGCCAAGATTCCTGAGTATCTTTCCGGCAATTCCTTCATCTTCACGGATAAGACCGAGCAGAAGGTGCTCACTGCCGATATAATTGTGCCCAAGAAGCCGGGCTTCTTCTACTGCCAGTTCAAGGACTTTCTTGGCACGAGGGGTGAACGGAATATCGCCAAATGTGAGCAGATTCATTCCCGCAGGGAGATTGCGCTCAATTTCCATCCTGAGTTCTTCAATCGTCAAGCCCATTTTTTTCAAAATGGCGACAGGCAATCCATCTTCTTCTCTAAGAATAGCGAGAAGCAGGTGTTCAGTTCCAAGGTAGTCATTCTGACGTTTCTCAGCCTCTTCCTTGGCAAATATGATTACTTTTCTACCGCGCTCTGTAAATTTTTCAAACATTAGCAACTCCTTCGTAAGAGCCGTTACCGCTTATATACATATTACTGCGTTCAGGTGAGAAATGTCAATAAATGCTTTTTTTGCAATGAGTTAGAGAATGACAAGAAAGGACCACAACGAATCAGCAAAATACCGGAGTATCATGGATATAACCGGCGCGATTGAATGACGAATGCAGGAAACCAGGGCTGTGTGCCTGCCGGTTTGACTTATCGTTAAAAAACTCGGGAAGGAAAAGAATGATAACAAAAAGTTCTTTTACTCGACGTCTCTCTCTGTATTGATAAGATATTTTGCTGCAACTGATCCAAGGGATCCTCCCGTCTGCAATCCTTTTTCCAGCAAACGAAGCGCATCGATATCTGTCTTCCATGCAATATCACCAGGGGCAAGAAGACAGATGCGTGCCGGTTCGTGTGTCAGATAAAGACTGCCAGCCTCGAAATAATAAGAAGACTGGTTCATTTCTATGGGATACGCACGCATGAAGGGCGGAATATCGGTAGGCTTAAACCACAATTTAATCTCCCGTTCAGCATCCTCATTTGTCGCGGATGCATGGATGAGGTTGTCCATTCGCTCACCGATAACCTTACCATTATTGTCCTTGAGAGATACGAGAGTTCCTAAAGCACGAATGCATCCCGGGCTCTTGTCACGAGCTACAAGAGGGTTTGTAGGTCCGCAGATATCCCGAATCTTTTGAACTGCATCCGGCCCCTGGTAAACGAGGGCTATTACTCTTCTCTTCCAGGGCTCATCGGGATAATGAAGCTTTCCCATGATATATTCCAGCAACGATGGAAAGAAGATTTTTCCCTGATGTTCAGCATAGTGCTCCTCGGCAAGCATCCGGCCCACATACACTATCTTTGCTCCCGCAAAGCGGAGTCCCGTGTGAAACTCGGAAAGCAGCGAAAGCACATATCCAGTCAGCGAATTCTTTAGCGCATCCGGCTTTATGAGCACAAGTGTCTGTTCAAATTCTTTATTGCGATCCATGTAATCTCCTCTCCGTTGTCTTTTCAAAATAGATCATATTTCTCTGTAAATGACATACAATCTGCAAAAATTGTTCTTTTCTTGTGTTCCGGTCAAAGGTAATTGCAGAATGTCACGCCGGGTTCAACGTATCGATCATTGCTCTAACTGCAGATACCGATCTGTCGAACATCGCCTTTTCTTCTTTCGTGAGTTCAAGAGTGATAATATTTTCTACGCCATTCCTTCCAAGGATAACGGGCACTCCAACAAAAATGCCTGCAATTCCATATTCACCCTCAAGATATGCAGAACAGGGCAATAATCTCTTTTCATCGAACAGGATAGATCTTACCATTTGCACGGTAGCAGCAGCAGGGGCATAAAATGCACTGCCGGTCTTCAGTAGGCTTACAATCTCCGCTCCTCCGTTTCTGGTCCTTTCTATGATGCGATTAATGTCATTCGCGTCGAGCAGCTCTGTTATGGGAATACCTTTAACGGTCGTGAAGCGCGGCATGGGCACCATCTGGTCTCCATGTCCTCCAAGCACCAGCGCCTCGATGTCCTGGGGAGAAACGCCGAATTCCAGCGCAACAAATGTCCTGAATCTGGCAGAATCGAGGACCCCGCCCATACCGATAATCCGTCTGTAGTCGAAGCGGGAAACCTGCAGTGCAGTGTATGCCATGATATCCATGGGGTTTGTCACGACAATGATAATACTGTCTGGAGAATGTCTGACAGTTCCTTCGGTTACCTCCTTGATAACATCTGCATTTGCATGCAAAAGGTCATCCCTGCTCATCCCCGGCTTTCTCGGAAATCCTGCGGTGATTATGACAATGTCAGAATCTGCCGTGTCGGCAAATGATGCTGTACCGGTAACAGAAGCGGGCGAACTCCAGAGCGGGCAAGCTTCCATGATATCAAGGGCTTTTCCTTTTGCAATGCCCTCATGCATATCGAACAGCACAACATCGGTAAAACCATCCCGAGCTATAAGCTCAGCGGTTGTTGCACCAACATTTCCTGCTCCGATAACCGTTATTTTTTTGTTCACGGGATACGTATTATAGTTAAAAAAAAAGAGGAATGGCAAGGAGAAAACATGGATAAATAACCTTGACTTAACAATAAAGTTTGATATATAAAACGTTGCAACCAATAACAGCAACTGCGAAGAGGAGTGCAACAACGCATGAAAGAGATTCGCGTCGCCATCGTCGGTGTGGGGAATTGCGCAAGCTCATTGATACAGGGCCTGGAATATTACGGAAAACTGCGACCGCATAAGAAGCTCCCTGTTCCAGGCCTGATGCATTATCAGCTTGGTGACTATCGTCCGGCAGATATTCGGGTTGTGGCGGCATTTGATATCGATAAAAGGAAAGTCGGAAAGCCGTTGTTCCAGGCTATATTTAGCAAGCCAAACTGCACAAAAGTTTTCCATACTGTGTCGAGGAAGGTGTCGGTATCCGTTAGCATGGGAAACGTGCTCGATGGGGTATCAAAACACATGGAGAGCTACCCTGAAGAAAGCAGATTTGTGATTGCTGACAGGAAGCCGTGCAATGTGGAAAAAGTCCTTAAAGAGACGGGAACTGAAATACTTCTGAACTACTTGCCGGTGGGTTCTGAGAGGGCCGTTGCTTTTTATGCAGAAGCATGTCTGAAGACGGGTGTAAGCCTTATAAACTGTGTGCCGGTATTTATCGCGTCAAGGAGATCTTGGGCTGAAAGATTCGAAAGCGAGGGTATTCCGGTTATCGGTGATGACATTAAAAGTCAAATTGGTGCAACAATCATTCACCGCTGCCTGACAAAACTTTTTGAAGATAGAGGAGTTACGATAGACCATGCCTATCAGCTAAATGTCGGGGGAAATACCGATTTTTTGAACATGCTCAACAGGAATCGCCTCACCCTGAAAAAAATATCCAAAACTGAAGCCGTCCAGTCCCAGATGACTAGTCCACTTTCTTATGACCATATGCATATCGGTCCATCTGATTATATCCCCTGGCTTCACGACAATAAAGTTTGCTTCCTCAGAATCGAAGGAAAGGGCTTTGGAAATATCCCTTTGCACCTTGAGATGAGACTTTCTGTCGAAGATTCGCCAAACAGTGCCGGTGTTGTGATAGATGCTATCCGTTGCTGCAAGATCGCAAGAGATCGAAAAATCGGCGGCGCACTCACATCTCCCTCAGCATACTTCATGAAACACCCGCCGAAACAGTTCCCTGATGAGACGGCGAGGCAGATGGTGGAAGATTTCATTACGGCAAAGAGAGGTCGGTAGCGTATCCTGCCATGCTGAGCAAAAAGCTTGGCAGGAGTCTTGAGCGCCCACTTTTTCGCCTTGCTTTGCTTGTACCCTTTACTCCGAATACCGTAACCCTTACCGGATTCGTCTTAACGATTGTAGCCTGCATAGTACTTTCGCTTAACCTTGAAATAGGTGGAATCTTGATTCTTCTGTCAGGCTGCTTCGACATGATGGACGGCGCTGTAGCTCGCGCCAAAGGAATGGTCACTTCGTACGGGGCGTTTCTGGATTCCGTCCTTGACCGGTATGCTGACGCTGCTATGTTTCTTGCTATTTTCTGGTATATGGTCTTACGGGAAAACACTAGCGGCATGCTGTTGTCCCTCGTGTCCCTTGTGGGGTCTTTTCTTATCAGTTATGCAAAGGCGAGGGCTGAAGGGCTTGGCGTATCATGCAATCTTGGCATTATGGAGAGGCCGGAGAGGGTCGTTCTTCTTGCAGTCGGAGCAACAACGGGATATATCATTCCCGTCCTTTGGATAATGAGCGCCCTGACACATATAACCGTCATGCAGAGAATTCTCCACACGCGGAGAGAACTCCTGCGGAGAAATAATTAATTAGATCTCTATCCCTTTTCGTGCAGATATACCCTTGTCATAAGGATGCTTGATGTTCTGCATATTAGTCACATAATCGGCAAGACTGATAATTTGCGCCGTGGCTCCTCTTCCCGTGAGAACAATCTCTATGTTTTCTGGCCTTTTTGTGATAAAGGAAACCGCCTCATGTTCTGTAAGAACATGTTCGGATACAAGGCAGATAAACTCGTCCAGAATTACCAGATCAGGTTGGCGTTCTGAAAAAAAATGTTGTATATGCTGGAGTGCTTTTTTTACTTCTTCTTTTAGATAATCCTTGCTGATATCAGGGTAAAAAAAGGGCGATTTAATTGTATCAAAAACAATGGTGCTAATTCCTAACTGTTGAAGAAGTGCGAGTTCGCCCGGAGAATCTTTTTCTTTGAAGAATTGAGCAAACAGTATTTTTTTCCCTCGACCCCTTGCCCGGATTGCCAGGCCGATCGCAGAAGTTGTTTTGCCTTTTCCTTCGCCGGTGTAAATATGCACTAAGCCTTTTTCATTCATGATAACCTTCTGATAATTGTCACAGTGAGAAAAAATGGAGCGGGCGATGGGATTCGAACCCACGACCTTCAGCTTGGGAAGCTAACACTCTACCACTGAGTTACGCCCGCGATTCATCATTTATAAATCAGAATATTCAGAAATGTCAAGAAAACGTTCGCGGAT
>QKDO01000135.1 GCA_003252075.1 Nitrospirota bacterium | reverse complement strand
GTCTATCGTCTTTGAGCGGCTGTATTCTTTCCGGAGACTCGGGACAAAGGAATTCTTTCCGTATGTCTCGACAGGATGGTAGGAAGGGTTCGCAGGATCAAAATCAAGCGATACATTCATCTCATCATTCCGGAGATTGGCACTGTCTGCATGGCAGTTATAGCAGACTTCGTACTCTTTCGACATCTTCCGGGGCTTTGCTCCCTTCCCCGCGTATCCCCGTATCCCTTTCAGCTGCGCATCCTTCTCAGATCTATGGACATTGTGGCAGTCATAGCACGATGCATGTCTCATTGCCGAGGGGTCTTTCTCGGGCAATTCCTCTCCCGGTACGTGATATCGGGATGTCTGCAGAATCCGGTGGTTTGACCGTTTTGACAGCTGGCTGTAAATATCGCTTGCTTTTCCGGAGAGGCTGTGGCACTGGAAACAGAAGTCGTCCTTTGTCATGGAAAGCATGGTCGTGCCCCTTTTTCCATGACCCTTGTGGCATTCGCTGCATTCCATTTTGACTTTCGCCTTGTCCAGGTGCGTGGGCACAGCAGCAGAAGAGGAAGAAGACATAGACCAGAAGCAGCATATCCAGAGGGAAACCATGAGAAAATACAGCGCCGGCCATGCCCGGTCAAGATCGCATCTCATCGCAGGGCGTTCCTTCATCGCGCGAATACTTCCTTCTCTGTGGATCATGGGCAGGCTGCCGCGCAGTCAGCTATATGACAGGCATTGCACAATTGGTCATGATTGGTCCTGTCCCCGACTCTCAGGAATACTGTTGTGCCGGGAACAGGGTCCTCGTGCGGGTCGTGGCAAGATCCGCACTGCACACCCACCCCGGTGGCGGCACCGGCGCCATACCTGTTGTTCGTCTTTTCGAGCAGGACAAAAGAGCCGGCAGGAGGCCTGCATACCTTGAATGATACCAGGCCGTTGTCGCACTGCTGAGCCTTATCGTCGATCAGGGCGCTGTTCAGTTCTATGGATACAGGATGGTCGCCGCTCAGGTCGGTACCGACATTATTCACGCCTTCCGGCATAACGCCGCCGGCCGCGGTACCTGTCATAGTCAGCGAACTGAGGGTGTTTCCGGTGTTTACCACAGAACCGAGGGCAACCGTCCCATCGTGGCAGCTCAGACAAAGACGCGAGCTCCCGTCAGGCTGGATAGCAGGGCTCGTCGGGCTTAAGAGCGTTGCGCTGCTGAACAGCTGGTATGATGCTACGCTCAGGGTATGATTCCAGAGGGGGACACTGATCCCTGCCACATCCACGATGGCATGATGCGGCGTATGACAGAACACGCAGATCCTCTGCTCTGAGGTAGCCTTGATAGGGCCCGGACCGCTCGTGGACAGGTTATGTTTTGTCGTGGCGATCCCGGCATGCACCACAGATGTGCTCAGGACCACGGTAATAAGGACAACAGACCATTTAAACGGCAATCTTCGCCTCATGAATCATGGTCTCCGCATTGACATGTCAGCCGGAAAAGAAGATACACCTAGTTATTCCCCAGGTACCTGAACACCTGAACCCTTCCGTTGTAGGTGTCGGCAACATATATCTGATCTTTGTCATCAATAAAAATACCAGAAGGAAGCCAGAATTGTCCAAAATCACGCCCCTGCTGGCCAAAGAAAAGCAGCAGCTTCCCTTCCCTGCTGAATATCTTCACCATATCCTTTATCGAGTCCACAACATAGATATTCCCTTCGCTGTCAACAGCGACTCCCTTTGGCTTTTCAAGGTCTCCATAGGCATCGCCGAGCTTCCCTACACTCCCCTCGTATATGCCGTCCGGGGAGAATATCTGTATCCTGAAGTTCATGGCGTCCGTCACGTAGAGCCTGCCTGTTTTATCGATCCAGATATGCGTCGGGAAGTTGAATTCACCGGCTTCAGAGCCGTTCCTGCCCAGTGCGCCGAGCCGTTTTCCTTCGAGATCATACCGGTATATAACATGGGCAAGGGTATCGCTCACATAGATCCTGCCGCGAGACCTGTCGAGCGCCAGTGAGGTAGGCCGTTTGAATTCTCCCTGGAACTCCCCCGTGAGTTTGCCCTCTGCGTCAAAGATAAAGACCTTGTTCCATGATGAATCACTGACATATGCCTTGCCGTGGAATGCAACGATGCCGATCGGCGAGAGGAATTCCTGCTTCCCGGCATCGAGAATATTACGGGCATCACCGCTTTTCGGATCAATGATCGTTATCCGGTAGGCCCCCGGATCGGTTATATAGAGCACCCCCTGCTCATCCACAAAGATACTGTAGGGTCTCAGCAGCCTCTCGGAAGTTTTCGGGTCAGTAGCGTCATCATCCCCGCCAAGGAAACGGGATGCCCGACTCCCTTCACTGCCCGAAAGGAGTGAGATGCTCCAGAGATAAGAGATGCGCGGTCTTTCCGGCGGTCCCGGCCAGAGTATCCTGTCCATGGCAGACCGGTCAATTACGGCCCTTTGCGTGGTGCAGGAAAGGGCAAGGAGCATCATCAGGAGAAAAGAGATATAATGCCATAGCCGCCTTCTGACGGTCCGGCTCCATGACATGGCAGAACCGTGCCCTGCCGAATGCACCTGCCCTGTCATCGCCTCCCCATCATCTGCAGGTAATCTCCCGCAAGTCTCTGCATCTCAGCATCCCCCTTCCCTTACCAGAAGGGCCGCAGGATGCTGTCGAACTGCCGGGTAAGACGCAGAAAAAGCCGGTGATCGTTCTGTGAATTTCCGCGCATGTTCAGAATATAGCGCGCAGTGAGGCTGACACGGCGCCACTGCCAGGTAAGGACCGGCGCGATGGACTTCAGGGAACCCCTGTCCTTCTCCTTCTGGTAGTAGGCATATACATTCAGCGTAATTCTTCTCGACAGGTAAGTCGAGACGTTTGCATTGACTGACGTAAGGGTAAATTTCGCATCGCCGCCGTGAACGGTGCCGGTAAGAATATCGCTCGCATCCCCGCCGCTCAGGGATATTTGAGTATGCGAGGCGCCGACCGAGACCGTGTAACGGGAGACGGTCCAGAAGATATTGGCCTGCAGGGAGAGCCTCTTTTCCTTTGAAAACGCCGCATTGTCCGTGGTATCGATGATCCGGTAATAGTTCTGCGAAAAAAAGCTCATCTTTCGTAACAGGGGGGCCGAGAGATTGAGATAGACCGTATTGGCCGTGGTCTTTTCCGATCCAAAATCATCGTGCCGGTATTCATAGGCAGGGTTGATAGAGATCATCTTCCGGGAAAGGAGCCCCACATTGAATCCGTAGAACGTACCGTCTTCCCGGTTGCCGGCACTTGCCTGTCCCGTAAAGGTGAACATATTGGATAGGCGGTATTGCATGTTGAACTGGGCCAGTTCGCCGACCTTGGTGTCGTCGTCGTTCTTGAAATAATCGGCGCCTGCGGTAGTAGTGGTGATGAGCCGCTCGGAAAAGAATTTGCCATAGGTAGCATTGAGGTCCAGCGCGTATTCTTTTGTGCTTTCGTTGTCCCGATACCGTCCGCCTCCGTTTATGGCAAGAGAATCTCTCAGGTCCAGGCCGAAATTCTTTACCCAGGATGTCCGGTCTATGAATGAAACGGTCTTGGTATCCAAGGTTTTCTCAAAATATAAGATGTTGGCGCTGTCCAGACGGGTGGATGTCTCTTTCCAGTACTGGTGATAATTTGCCTGCAACTCAAGGTAATGGGTTTTCGCATTCATTTCGCCGTTGAAGGTGTTCTTGTAATAGAGATATTCGGCCGAGTAGTCAGCGTGTTCACTGAAGGCCTCTGCCCTGAGGTCGAGCCGGTCATGCACATTCTTGTTTGCTTGCGTGGTGTACTCATACCGGTTAAAGTCAAGATAGAGGTTCGGCAGGGTGATCCAGGAAGATTTCTTCTTGCCATTGTTGCTGTTACCACTGTTTCTGGTGTTGGACTGGCTGCCGTTTGAGGCCCGTGGGGCGGCAAGACGGTATGCCATGCTGATCCCGTAATCCTGACTGTCTCCCTCCTCGTAGGAATAATAGGCATACCGCAGTTCCACAGGCTGGGGAAAAAACC
>QKDO01000005.1 GCA_003252075.1 Nitrospirota bacterium | reverse complement strand
GACAGCCAGGTTCGACCATGAGATCGCTTTGACGTCGGGAGGCGGCGGACCGAAGAGATTGCTTGCAAAGATAATGAAAAGAGACAAGACAAGCAGCAAGAGACACTGTGAACCGGAGTAGTCGTCAGCACGTGTACTGCAGAGATACATGCCGGGGCCTATGCGAACGATGGTCAGTCCCTCACCGTGCGTTGCTGCCAACCTGCACAGGGGAAAAGTGCACGGTCTTCTTATTTTTCTCTATCATCCCACGTTTATTTCTTATCTATTATCCTTATCATCCCACGTTTATTTCTTATCTATTATCCTTATATCTCATGAAAGGGTCGTAACGAGGCAGCTGCTTATGAACAGTGCAACAGAAAAGTTATCTGACCTGCGCACTGCCCTGTCCTTGCTGTTAACGTGCAGAGACAGCGGGCAGGGTAAATGTCTAGCTGCGAAACACGGTCGCACCTATTACAGCAGATCTACTCCTGAAGCTATCCTTCCCTGTTATTTAGCGTTTACCACAAGAACAAAACCTGCGAACATCAGAAGGGCTCCCAAGAATCGACTTCTGATATTTTCTTCCTGTAATAAAAAATAACCGTAAAGTACGCTCATAAGCAAGCTGGTTCTTTTGACCGAAATCATATAGGCGACCTTTGTCAGCTTCATGGCCTCCATGTGAGTGATGATCATCAGTGCATAGAACATCCCAGGGAAAAAGAGCGAAATGAATTTACCCTTTCTGACAAAATCCCCTAAGATATTTCTCCGCTTCCAGAGCGCTATGGGAGCAAATGCGATATTGAGCGCGATGAAATAGCTTGCGCCGAAGAAAAGCGGTGACGAATGCATGATCGCAACCTTTCCCAGGGATGAGGTGACGCTGTAGAGCAGCGCCACACCGATCATAAGCATTGCTCCCTTCTCCCGGAATATCAGTCTGATCGGTTCGAAGCAATCCTTTCGGCGCTTGTCGATGTTCAGGATATACCCACCCGTTGCAATGAGAAGTATGCCAACTGACCCAGATAAAGACACCTTTTCTCCCAGGACAAGATAAGAAACAGATACAAGGAAGACCGGTGTCAGTGCAAGAAAGGGCACGCTGAGACTGAGCGGCGAAAGCTTAAGGGCTTTGATATAAAGGATTATGGTGACCAGTTCCACAGGCAGAGCAATGAAAAAGCTCAGATAGAAATCGCGGTCAAGTTTCGGAAATGGAACTAGCAGAATTGTTATGACCAGTGCAGGAAGCGTAAAAAGGAGTCTGAACCATGCTACCAGATACTCGTTTTCATTCTGAACAGCTCGTTTGGCAAGTGCATCGCTCGTGGCAAGAAAAAAAGCGGATGCCAAAGAAAGAGAAACCCAGTCCATATTCTATTCTAAAGAAAAAGGAAGCGATTGTGATATACTACCTCATGAAAATGTTGCTCATGATAACTGCATTCGCAGTATTATGGATCTCTGCGGGCTGCGACCAGAAACCCAAGAATCCGATTGCCGAGCATGGTGATGCTATGATCAATGCGTATCAGAGGTCAAAGACGCTCCGGGACACAGCCAGTCTCAGTGCGGTCAAAACAGTGATTCAGACCTTCCATGCTGAAAAAGGGAGATATCCGGATGATCTTTCCGAGATTAAAGACCTTCTTGGGGCGGAGTATGACTTTTCCGTATATTCCTACGATCCGTCAAACGGTTCGGTTTCTCTGAAATAGAGACTCTCCAGCCAGTTGTCAGCCGTATGTTATTACACATTCACCTGTGACAAAGTCCTTGACAAGAAATTAAGCAAATAAGTAATATATTTTTCGCCGTATTGTTTGATATTTTGGGCGGATAGCTCAGCTGGGAGAGCGCAGCCCTTACAAGGCTGATGTCACAGGTTCGATCCCTGTTCCGCCTACCATTTTTTCAGTTTTTTTGATGAGTCATAGCATCGGATGGACAGACTTGTTTGATTGATTCCCTATGGCGCTTTCGTCATAGCGGTCTTCTCTGCGGGGGCGGTAGTTCAGCTGGTTAGAACGCCGGCCTGTCACGCCGGAGGTCGCGGGTTCGAGCCCCGTCCGCCCCGCCATATCTTGCATTGCCACCTTTTCACCACTGATCATCACAGGGCGGGAAATAAGATATTACTTCATGGTACATACTATCGACACTCACTGAACATGCGAGCTCTACGGCATCAAACCTGAGGACTTCCAATGACTCTCCAAGGGGTCTCCAGAGCTCCGGGTCAGTAGGTCCGAAAAGTACTATCCCCCTGCGTTTCATTACGCCGGCAAGATGGCTGATCCCTGAATCGTTGCCGAGATAGAAATCTGATTGTGCAATCAATGATGCCACGCGGATCAGTGGTTGGTTATGGAGATGAATTATCCGCTCACTGTGCATCTCGAGATTCGATAGCTGGTATTCCGTTTCCCCATCCTCAGCAGGGCCGGAGAAAACAAGAACAAAGAGTCGGGATTCCTTCAACAGCATCTTGATCAGCGCCGCATAACTATGCAGTGGCCAGCATTTCTCTTTCCCTCCGCTTCCAGGATGTATGGTCATCAGTAAATCCCGTCCTCGGCTAAATCCGTATTTTCCCAGCAAATCGCATGCCCATCTGTTCAGTGATTCGGGAAGACTGATCATTTCAGCCCCTATCGCTCCTTTCGGACTGAATCCGCACTGACCGAGTCTGTATATTGAAATATGCTTCATACTGCCCTGCGGTGGAATGGTAGCTATCGTCTGTGTATTGCGCACAATATTTCTTATGTTTACACACAACCTGGAGGCAGCATTCACCGTAAAAACATAGGTGCCATCGAATGACGAAAGGAATCTCTTCAGGGGTTCATCAGGAGAATCGGTATATAAGGAGACGAAAAAAGAGCTGTCTGAAGAGGACATTTCATCAACAGCTCCTGCTGTCAACAGTAACCCGGCGATCTCATTTTTGGCTGCAAGATGAACTGCTGATGCCGATTTCCTGATATGCCGGATACAGGGCAAAGACAGCAGCACATCGCCGAGAGCTCCGTCATGATGAATGAATATCCTTGGTGATCGTCTCTCCATTTTGCTACCTACGTGGAAAAATGATATGACGCACGATCAATCCGACAAGTTTGTCTATCTGCCGTTTTTCAAGCCGATGCCGCAGGAATAGCTTATTATGTCTCATGTATCATTGTTTTCTTTCAAGCCGCAGAAATGTTTGCATTATTACATGTTTCTACTATAATACAGGTAAGTTTGTTATTGTTTCTTTCTTGAGATGGCGTTCAGGCTGCACTGCTCATGGTGACTTTTAAAAAGAGGGGCGGATTATGAGCATGGCATTTTCAGTTCAGCGTACTCACATCCCCGGTGAATGTTCTCAGATAGCTGTTATCGGAGGGGGGCCAACAGGTTCGTTCTTCAGTCTTTTCGCCCTGAGAATGGCGAAAATGATCGGCAGAGAAATAAGTATAACCATATTCGATCCTAAGGATTTCTCTAAAGATGGACCGGGAGGATGCAACAGATGCGGAGGAATAATATCAGAACTTCTTGTTCAAACTCTTGCCGTGGAGGGCATTAACCTTCCCAATTCCGTGGTTCGCAAGGGCATCAACTCTTACACACTTCATACCGACTACGGAAGTGTTTTCATATCAACTCCGTCCCTTGAAAGGACCATTGCGACTGTTTACCGAGGAGGAGGCCCGAGAGGGATAATCGGTCATGAAAAGGAAAGCTTTGATAATTACCTGCTCTCGCTGGCCATAGAAGAAGGAGCAGTGCATCAGCCCATGCGGATTGATTCTATCGAAAGGAAGCATGGGAAACCGGTACTCTTTTCGAAAAACGGCCACATCATGGAAGCTGATCTTGCCGTCGGGGCATTCGGCGTGAACAGCACGGCGGGTAAAATGTTTGCATCCTTGGGATTCGGATACAGTGAACCTCCCACGGTAAATGCGGCGATTGCCGAACTTCATATGCCTGAGGAAGTCATAGTGGAGCGTTTCGGAAATTCCATTCATCTGTTTCTGCTCCCTGACCGGGGCATTAAGTTTGCCGCCATGATACCGAAGGGTTCTTATGTAACCCTCTGCATTCTGGGGCGTAAAGTCGATGCGCATACCGTGCAGAATTTCCTGAATAAACCCGTTGTAAGAGCAGTTCTGCCTGAGGCCTTAGGATATTCCGTGGCATGCAGTTGCCTTCCGAAAATGAATATCGGTGCGCCGAAAAAGCCTTTTACCGACAGAATAGTGATGGGTGGCGATGCCGGCTCTACCCGACTGTTCAAAGACGGCCTCGGAGCTGCATATATCATGGGGAAGTCAATTGCCAAAACAGTCATCTTCGAAGGAACATCCCGGGAGGATTTTCAGAAAGGCTATTATCCTGTTTATCGGGGCATAATGCATGACAATCTCTTCGGCAGAATTCTGTACACCGTAATCGACCAATATAGAAGTTTCAAAATACTGACGCGAGCAATGCTCAAAACGGTAGAGATTGAGCAAAAGAGAGACTCTGATGATAGAATCCTGAGCACGATTCTGTGGGATATGTTTACGGGAAATGAACGCTACAGGAACGTCTTTATGAAATCTATCAGGCCAAAAATGCATATTGACATGTGGGAAGGCGTGTTCAGGAGTATAGGACGGAGGTGATCTATGAAAGACAGTGAATTAGGCAGGGCTTTCTCTGATGGCGATGTCATCTTTAGGGAGGGAGAAAAAGGTGAGATGATGTATGTCATACAATCAGGAAAAGTGAAGATAACGAAAGATACAAAGTCCGGTGAGGTGACGCTTGCTACTCTCACTTGCGGTGACATATTCGGCGAGATGTCATTGTTCGACAGAATGCCCCGTTCTGCAACAGCTGTTGCTTCAGGAAATGCGACGATACTCAGTATTGATAAAAAGAAACTTTTCACGACTATCAGTAGGGATCCTACTATGGTATTTAAGGTACTGGAAACCATGAGCCGGAGGATACGGCTGTTGGATGAGGAGCTGTCACGACTAAAAAAAACAAAGGAACATCTTTTGCGGTCATGCTGTGACGTTGAAGAGACCTGCAAAATGATTCTTCAGGAGGCAAGAAATACAATTTCTGCTGAAAACGGGTCCGTCATGTTCCGTGAAGATGACAATACGCTGAGCATAAAAGCAGCTTACGGGAGTAAATCGACGCAGCTCATGAGACTCAAGGTGGGAGAAGGAATAGCCGGAGACGTCCTCAGTACCGGACGATCGGAAATGCTGAATAATGTTTCTACGGACGGCCGCTACAAGAAAGGAAGTACGAAGATCATATCCATGCTCTGCGCACCTTTGAAGTGCGATAACACCGTGTTTGGGGTGATCAATATGAGCAACACCTCAGAGCGCCTTTTTGTCTTGGAAGATCTGCGTATGCTGAACAGTCTCGCTGTGTATGCATCCATTGCAATAAAAAATGCATTGAACTACGCACAACTGCGTGTTGCAGCCGATGATGTACTTAAGCAAGCCATCCTCGTAACTTGAGATATTTCTTATCAGACGGAGAAGCGATAGTCTATAGAGGAGTTTATGCCGACACCGAGTGTCCTTCCTCCATTTAGGATGATGGCCGGCTTTTTTACAGAAGAACCAGTCCGCAAAGCTGCCTGGTGGTAGCTCAAAAACGCTGAGAGAGCGGCCGAGGCTTACTCTGAAATAACACCACTTCTGAGGAAAAAGGAAGCATGCCCGGGAATATTCAGGGAGACGGGCGTAACCCTATCGTGTCGTACTTATCACGAGGTAGCGCTCCAGAAGGTGCGCCCTTCACTTCCATCCGCCCTCGTTTCCCTGATAACATCTGCCGGTCAAGACGAGATTATCTTGAATATTCCTGGCTGAAGCGGGATTACAGCTACCGCAACGTGAAACCGGACGGGCTGGCGAACCTCTTATGATCACCATCAGATCCTGTAATAGAGCCGACAGCAATCGCGGTCCCAGTTGAAAAAACTATTGCGCCGGCAATAATCTGGTCCGCAGGTATTATCGCGCCACCCGATGCAATCAATGAGCCAACACCGGCCTCTGCATATTCAGCGATAGAGGTCATCTGGATAAAACTGGCAAACTGACCTCCCGGAAGAGGAGCGGTATTCCAGGGAGGCATGCCAAGGACAACACAGGTAAACTCTCCTTCACCTACCTTTTGCTTGCCCGGTACGGACAAGTCACTATTCCACGTCTCTGCTTCATCAGCTATGCCGACCACGCAGGTTGCCGGTTTGCCGTCAATTGTTGTTGTATACACGATAAATTCCGTGCCGCGTGCTGCAGCTACTGCAGTTGGAGTATGAATTTCAAGACTGTTTTTTCCTACAAGAGCCCTGACCATGCCATCCGTCAGACGGAAGATCGACCGACCCCTTTGCTTTTCATTTCCCCGCAGATATTCTTTGACAGAAAGCCGCGTTTTTTCTCCAAGAGTCAGCCTGCTGTCATCAATAAAGTAGATTTTTATTCTCGACTCTTTAGCAGTTTCTACAGTGTCCGTTGTCAAAACGGAATCACGCAGATTTGCCAGCAATCGACGATCTGATCTGATAAAGTTAGACGTACCCATTAGGCCCGTCACCTCACCGGCTTTATCTGCATCCGACCCCTTGCTGGTTACAGCCTGAGTCTTGAATATCCGGGCCATCCGGCCGGGTCCTACGATGATACTTTCGCCAGCAGAAACCAGCCTCGTCTCTGCTCGCGAAATAGTGACATAGAGCTTTCCGGAGATCGTTCTCACTTCAGTCCCTTTTTCACTCACCGCAACGACGCCGAGCACCCTTTCTACACTCGACACCTTCTGCAGAACATGCATTCCCTGGCCCATTGAAATACCAGCCGAAGGCGTAGAGATCGTACATGACGATAATGCGCTCATATTAAAGGCAAGCAGACCTTTGGAAAGTCCCATACTGTAACTGCCGTCTGAACCGCCGATAAGTGCAGTCGTTCCCTTACCAAGGTCAATTCGGGATCCGTCCTTGAAAAAAAGGGAAGCCGTCCCATCTTCAGTCTTAATGCTGGTGTCCTGCAAAAGAGGATAGTTCGGCATAGACGCCGACCACTTATCTCTGGATTCTTCTATGAATACT
Organism: Nitrospirota bacterium; assembly: GCA_003252075.1. GTDB lineage: Bacteria > Nitrospirota > Thermodesulfovibrionia > Thermodesulfovibrionales > UBA6898 > UBA6898. The sequence goes on along the minus strand of QKDO01000005.1, from coordinate 8,187 downwards.
CTGCCTGTCGTCCTAATTTCTCCCAATATGCGTACCGACTGAGCAAAGATGGTCGATACATCACAAAAATAGCATACTGCCAGGGATAAGAAGAGCACAACGCAACGAATTATTCCCAAGATCACTCCTCCTTTGCTAAATAATTCGATATAATTTTATATATTATCATGAATAAAAGCCAGATCTATTATGCCCCGTAGCAACCGGGAGGAGGGATTATTCGTGCCTGAACACAAGTGTGCCGCAACTATTGGTATTGGCGAGCTTCTTTCGGAACATACTTCTTTGCGAACGACAGAACCATCTCCCTGTCGTTATTAATTGGAAACCCTTAGCACTTTTGCGCCTCTGATTCTTCTCTCTTTCAACTCAAGCAGAGCCTTGTTGGCCTCCTCAAGCGCATATTCCCGAACTTCAGGCCGGATATCGACTGCAGCGGCTAACCGAAGGAATTCTTCAACATCGACCCGTGTCAGGTTGGCTACACTTTTGATCTCTTTTTCCATCCAGATGTCCCGGGGATAATCAAGTAACAAAAGAGCACACTTGTCTTCTTCCTCCTTCCTGATGGCATTGATTACAAGTCTGCCGCCTTTTTCTATGTTTTTCAGCACGGACACTATCGGCCCCCATGCCGGAGTTGTATCGATCGCACAGTGTAGTTTTTCAGGACAGGGGTCCTCAAAGTTCCCTGCCCACGCTGCCCCCAGTTCTCGTGCGAAGACACATTCCGATTCAGTCCTCGAAAAGACAATAACCCGTGAGGAGGGATAGAGATGTTTGACCAGTTTCAGCACGATATGGCCTGAAGCACCAAACCCGACCAAGCCAAGAGCATCGCCATCGCGCATCTTGGCCAACTTAAGTGAACGGTAGCCGATCGCCCCTGCACAAAGTAAAGGCGCAGCCTCTGCAGCGCTAAACACATCCGGTATTCGGTAGGCAAAGTCCTCTGAGATCACAGCATATTGAGCATATCCTCCGTCAGCATCCCTTCCCGTTGCCCTGAAGCCGTCACAAAGATTTTCCTCGCCGTTTCGACAAAAATGACAGGAACCGCAGGATGAATTGATCCAGGCTATGCCGACCCTCTCACCCTTTATGAGCCTTTTCGCATCCGGACCTTTTTTTTCAACTACACCGACCACCTGATGCCCCGGGACAACCGGCAGCCGCATCGGTGGCGTCCTGCCCTCTATCACATCGATATCGGTATGACAAACACCGCAGGTCATGACCCGCACCACCACCTCGTTGCCCCTAGGTTCCGGGACTGGCAGTTCAACACTCCTGAGAGGGTTTCTGTTAGTGCCAAGGTCAGTGACTTCACAAAGGACCATGGCCTTCATATTCTTCACTTTCATATATAATACTACCATGTATTTTGTCAGTCATTATCTATGACGGCCAAGGCCGCTGACAGTGTGATATAATAATCAATATAAGGATCCCAAAACGATGAAGAAAGTTACTGTCTACACGTTAAGCACGTGCCCGGCTTGCAAGAAAGTCAAACAATTCCTTGACGACAACCGAATTCCCTACAGTCTTATTGAAGTTGATTCCCTCGATGGCTCGGAACAGTGGGCTGCGACAAAAGAGCTATCAAGACATAACTCACAGGTATCCTATCCGACAGTCTTGATTGAGGATGTCGTCCTCGGTTATGATCTCGACTCCTTAAAGGCCAAGCTTCAGTAATATGAGCACAACCTCCGATCAACTTTATGAAGTTCTCAGAAAGTATGCAGAATCTCAGGGCAATCAGATCAACAGCAACCGTGAGTTTGTCCTTGATATCATCGCCGGATTGCTGAAAAATGAGGAACGCTATGGGTACCGCTCATGCCCTTGCAGGTTGTCCACCGGCTTCAAGGAGCGGGATGAAGACATCATATGTCCCTGCAGATACAAAGATGCTGACATTCAAGAACACGGAAGTTGTTACTGCGCTCTCTATGTCTCCCAGGAGTGGAACACTGGCGTAACTCCCCGCAGGCCTGTGCCGGAACGGAGAACGGCAAGGAGGTAATGATGGGATACGAAGAAGATGTTGATGAGAAAAGTATACTTGACCGTCAGGGATTGAGATAAAGAAACGGCCGGGTATCCTTTTGAGGATATAATTATATGTTATTTCGAGAATGGTCGTGGAGCCCCGCTTCCATACAAAGCCTAAAGACCTGCAGAAGCTTAACGAAATAACAGGATTCATATTCTAAGGGAAGCACTGTGAACTTCTCCCGCACGCATGCTCATGAAAGTCGGCAAAACTGACATTACGAACACAATCGGACGGATCGATCAGATGTCCCAGGAATATGTACGAAGGCAATAACGAATGTTGCTGAGCCGCCATCACGTGGCATGTATCCTGTTAATGAAGAAATCCGTGTACGGCTCTCGGGATATAACTCGGGGATTTTGCGATCTTGACTGCGGCTACGCCTCATTTTCTAAATCAGCCCTATTGGAGGGCTCAAGAAGTTGCCTGCAGGAGCTTCACTGCCGTCAACTCAATAAATAATGCAGCTCTCATGCAATAAAATCTCCTCTGCGAGGGGAAAAAAGAATGACGCAGGAGATTATTTGAACTTCCCTGGCGGAGACCATATCCACCAGTCAAGTATCCACTGGACCTTAAAGACCTCTGCGCATACCCCGATGCCGAGAATGATGATATAACCGATCAACGCAGCCATGCCTAGTGCAGATCCATACTTTGTAAAAAATGCTTTCATTCCTTTATGAGATGACTCAGAGCACTGCCGGGAGTGTTCTCATGATGCGTCTGCGCCACACGGTCCTCCATCTGAGATGATATTAAGTATATCATGCACTTGCTCATAATATATTCCTTTCATGCCGTCCTGTGGGCTCTGCCTGCTGTGTTGCCTGCTGTTGACGCAGTCGCCTGTGCATCCTATAATGTTAACATGCGCGAGTTAACACTTTGCTTGCGATGGATAGTTCCCCCTGTCCTTCTTCAACATTTGACAGGAAGGGCCCTGTGAGCAATATCTGGTAGCACCTGTCGGACCGTTTTTGTAATGATTCGGCATACAGCTTTCCGTCCGTCTTCAGTTACGGTGCAAGGCTGCATGCTCATCGATCAGCGAGCTGATATACCGTATCGTAAGGCTCCGAGAATATTTTCATGAAGATCAACATCAAGAGGGTAAGAATTCTGCAGGACGGTGTAGCGAAGCGAGGTCCTGTTGTCTACTGGATGAGCCGTGACCAGAGGGCTGACGACAACTGGGCTTTGCTCTATGCCCAGGAGATTGCACTGAATGCAAAAGTACCATTACTAGTGGTATTTTGCCTGGTCCCTGACTTCCTCAATGCAACCATCCGTCATTACGGCTTTATGCTCAAAGGCCTCGAAGAGACCATGCAGACGCTGTCAAAGAAGAAGATGCCTCTCACCATCATTCTTGGCCAGCCGAATAAGGCATTGCCGCAATATCTCGAATCTCGAAAAGCAGGCTCGCTGGTGACAGATTTTGATCCTCTCCGCATCAAACGCATATGGAAAGCAGAAGTTGCCTCGGTCATTTCGATACCATTTTATGAAGTTGATGCGCACAACATCGTGCCCTGCTGGCACGGATCATCAAAGCAGGAATACGGGGCATATACCATCCGGCCGAAGATCCTGAAGGCCTTGCCGGAATTTCTTACACCATTCCCGAAGCTAAGAATTCATCCGTTCCGACTTTCTTCTCAGCCTCCCACAGCGAATATAAATAAGCTTGTGACCACTCTTTGCATTGACCGATCGGTCAAAGAGGTTGGCTGGATCCATCCCGGAGAAAAGCAGGCGATAAAGGTTTTGCGCCGATTTCTGAGGCACGGACTTGCTGCATACGCCGAGGCCCGCAACGACCCGAATCGCAGCGGACAGTCAGGTTTATCACCCTATCTGCACTTCGGACAGATTTCTGCACAAAGGATTGCGACGGAGGTCATGGATGCCAAGGTATCGAAACAGGCAAAGGATACCTTTCTTGAAGAGCTGATAGTCCGCAGGGAACTATCCGATAATTACTGTTTTTACAATTCCTGCTATGATTCCTTTGAAGGCTTTCCCTCATGGGCAAAGAAGACCCTCAATGAGCACCGCCGGGATAGGCGTGATTATCTGTATTCGCTGAAAGAGTTCGAACAGGGACAGACGCATGATATCCTGTGGAACGCAGCACAAAGGGAGCTGCGCATAACAGGGAAAATGCATGGCTATATGCGCATGTACTGGGCTAAGAAAATCCTGGAGTGGACCAAAACGCCGGAAAAAGCCATGGCAATTGCCGTATATCTGAATGACAGGTATTCACTGGACGGCAGGGACCCGAACGGTTATGCCGGCATAGCATGGTCAATCGGAGGAGTCCACGACAGGGCTTGGAACACTCACGCGGTCTACGGCAAAGTCCGCTACATGAGCTATAACGGCTGCAAGTCAAAGTTTGATGTGCAATCGTATATCGATAACATAAAGGGATATCGGCATGCATAGGAAGCCCGTCAATGACCTTTCGCGTCCTCCCCGGATAATCCGGGCAGCAGTTCTGCTTATTGAAAGGCATGTCCGTCTCTGTCTGCGCCGAAAGAATAGAGAACAAAGTTTTTCTTTGTTGAAATGACCAAGATACCGTTATCGGTCATAACGGGCAGTGCCTCGGTTTTCGACCGTCTGGCAATCATAAGTGAAAAGCAGCGGCATGCAGTGCTTGCAACTGATGATAATGGACAACCCTACACATCGCTGATCGCCTTTACCCTTACACCAGACAGAAGGAGTCTCATTTTCACTACGCCTAGCAAGTCCACAAAATACCGGAACATCAGGAAAAACCGCCGGGTTTCCGTACTGATCGATACCCGTTCCAATACCGAGAGTTCCTATATGCATGCCGAGGCGGTTACGGTTCAGGGAATAGCCAGACCTGTGCGCAAAGGAAAGAAGCGAGATGCACTTTGCCGACTGTTTATCAGGAAACATCCAAGGCTTGGAGGCTTCGTGCGGGCGGAAAGTACTGCGATGGTAGAGATCGAGATCATCAATTGCCTTCACGTCACTTCATTTCAGACAGTCACCGCAGGCTCCCGATGACATCCTATACATGATTTCTAAGCATCAGTTCTAACGGGTGCGGATGAAGATAATACTGCCGCTTCAGATAGGGTTCATCGTATTTGTTCACGTAATGATCAATAAGGACCAGCGGTACAATAAGCGGGACCAGACCTTTATGGTACGTCTGAATGACCGTTGAAAGTTCCTGTTTTTCTTTTGGGGAGAGTCGTTTCTTAAAGTACCCGGCAATATGCTGCAATACATTCGTATTCTTCCGGGTGGTGGCAAGAAGCCTAAGTCCGTCCATGAGAACGGCGAAATATTCATTAAGGAGCGCCTTCCGTTCCCATTTCTTTGCATCAGCAACAAGCCTTCCCAACAGCGTGTAGTGCTTCGGACTGTGTGCGAGAATAAGAAGCTTATGCTCCGTATGGAATAAGATGAGGTCGCGAATCATACCCCCGCTTCGCTTCATCTCCCTCCATCGTTTGAATACGAATATCCGCTCTATAAAATTTTCCCTTAATGCTGGGTCATGCAGCCTGCCGTCATCCTCTACCGGCATGAAGGGGAAACGCTCCATGAAGAGTCGGGCAAATATGCCGACACCCCCATGCGTAGGAACGCCGGCGAAATTGTAGACTTTTACACCCCTCATCCCTGAACTCGGGGACCTGCTCTTGAAGATAAAACCGCAGAGATCGAGTTTCTCGATTACTGCGAGTTTCCCATCTGCCCATGTCAGCATATGATCAGTATGGTCAACACCGGACCTGACGGTCATCAGCCTTGGGGAAGAAGTGTCACCGACAAGTCGCATTGCCTCCCGCGGGACCGGAAACCCTGTCTCGACTTCAGGACAGACCGGTATCCATACAACATATGCACCAAGGGTATCCTTCAGATAATGGTCAAGTTTGTGCCCGCCATCAAACCTGACCTTTTCTCCGAGAAGACAGGAACTGATGCCTATCGTGATTTTTTCGGTCAGTGGGTCCATTTGTGTCAATTCTCAGCAGCCATGCGGAGTCCGTCCAGGAATGATATGGTAAGTTGACGGACCTGATGCCTGATAAAGAAGCCGATCCTCAGCAGGATGGGAAACACGGAAAAGATCTCCCTGCTTATCATATTTATGCCGTCTGGCCTCTCCTCAGAGGTGAACATAACAAAGTCATCCCAGGCCTTCTTTACAGGGGCATGAACCACCAGGGACTCTTTCAAAAGCCTGAGACCCCTGGACCATCTTTTTCTTCGGAGAAGGCGATCCTGACACCTTCTTTAAAAGGAGTTTTCTGAAAAGGAATGAGCTGTTCGATCCTGTTTTCCCTGCAGATCACTTCATTCTTCAGCCCTTCGATCAGGGGATGTGCGATACCAGAAGGCACAGGGGTCACAAGGTCTACCCAATAGGAAGAAAGAAGAGGCGTCAGCAGGGGAACGCGGAATATAAGACGCCGGGGAAGTCCCCGTGCTTCAGCATAATACTGCATCATCTCGCGATACGTGAGAATTTCAGGACCGCCGATGTCATAGGACATTCCTGCTGTTTCCGAATGGAAGAGACATCCGACAAGATATTGCAGAACGTCCTTGAGCGCTATCGGCTGGATCCGCGTATCGATCCATTTCGGGCATATCATTACGGGAAGACGTTCAACGAGATAACGAAGCATTTCGAACGACGCCCCGCCCGCACCAATGATTATGGCAGCCCTCAGGATGGTCGCTGCTGCTCTTCCGGAGGACAATATCGTAGCAATCTCAGCCCTGCTCTTCAGATGCTCAGAAAGCTCGGCACCACGTTCTCCCAGTGCTCCAAGATAGATTACCCTTTCGAGGCCGCCCGCATCACAAGACATGATGAAATTGTCAGCTGCCTTCTTGTCCTTTTCAGCATATTCCTTGTTCTGAAATATGCTCCTGCCTCCCATCGAATGAACAAGATAATACGCAATCCGAACGCCCTGGAGAGCCTTCTCCAGTCCCTCACCGGTAAGCAGATCACCCTTGACCACTTCTATGTCGCTCCCAGATAAAACCTCAGGCAGTTTTGACGGGTCCCTGACAAAAAGCCTGACCTTAATGCCCCTTTCGTGAAGCTCGGGAAGCAGCCTTTTTCCTACGAAACCTGTTGCTCCGAGGATCAGCACTCTTTCATCAGGTCCTAAGTCCATTTTCAGAGACGATCTCTCTTCCGCCATTTCGTTCATTGTCTCTACGGTATCAGTACCCTGATGACAAGTCAATCCTTTTGAAGCAGGTCTGTATCGCTCGGTCCGCCATACAAAAAGTGGCAAAACCATGCTGCAGCGCTGCAATTGTTACTCCGAACAGTCCAGAATCCCTGAACTCACTTGACTTCCCTATTTATTTTGTAATATAAATAAGTTAGCACTCGTTTATGGCGAGTGCTAATAACTAAACTGAGAGGTTTTAAGATTATGCCGCCTGAAAAATATTCGTTCAAGACCGAGGTAAACCAGCTCCTTGATCTCATGATCCATTCCCTTTACTCGCACAAGGAGGTGAGCATACGCGAAATCATATCGAATGCATCAGATGCCCTCGACAAGGCGCGATATGAATCGCTCACGAACACTGACATCGTGGTTCCGAAGGAAGGTTGGAAGATACGGGTCCACGCGGACAAGGATGCCGGCACCCTGATGATCAGCGACAATGGGATCGGCATGACCAGGGAGGAGGCGATCGAGGCACTCGGAACCATAGCCCATTCCGGAACAAAGGAATTTCTTGCGGCCCTGAAGAACAAAAACACGGAAAACAGCCCGGACCTTATTGGCCAGTTCGGAGTCGGCTTTTATTCATCGTTTATGATCGCGGACAGAGTCACTCTGTTCTCCCGCAAGGCCGCTGCAAAGGACGTTACTGGTATCAAATGGGAATCTACCGCTGACGGGTCATTTCTTGTCGAAGATACTCCCAAGGATACCCCCGGCACCGACGTGATTCTGCATATCAAGGATGATGAAAAGAAGTACCTTGATGAATGGCAGATCAGGGACGTAATTTCCAAATATTCCGATTATATCGAATATCCCATCGTCATGGATGTGGTAAGGGAGGAAGACTCGGCACTCGAA
>QKDO01000140.1 GCA_003252075.1 Nitrospirota bacterium | reverse complement strand
ACCATGAGACTCACCTGGTCACAGTACGACCTCGACCTCGCCAAAAAAACCCATGTCATGGGCATTCTGAACGTCACGCCCGATTCTTTTTCGGACGGCGGCCTGCATTTTGACGGGCAGACAGCCGTAGAGCACGGCATACAGATGGTCAAGGACGGTGCCGACATCCTTGACGTCGGCGGTGAATCCACCCGCCCGGGATCTGCCCCCGTGTCATTAGAAGAAGAACTGAAGCGCACTATCCCGGTCATAGAAGCGCTTTCCCGAAGCACCGCTGTACCTATTTCGATCGACACATACAAGGCAGAAGTTGCGCGAAGGGCACTGGAGGCGGGTGCGTCCATGGTCAACGACATCAGCGGTCTCAGGTTCGACCCGGACATGCCGAAGACCGTGGCCGGCCACAGAATACCGGTCGTCATGATGCATATCAAAGGACGACCCCGGGACATGCAGCAGAATCCGAGATATGAGGCACTGATACCCGAGATCATGGACTATTTTCGTATAAGTATCCGCCTTGCGCGAAAGTTCGGCATCCCTGACAGCATGATGATCATTGATCCGGGCATCGGGTTCGGCAAGACATTTGACCATAATCTCGAGATACTCAACAACCTTGAGCAGTTCATCTTGCTCGAAAAACCACTCCTCGTCGGCCCGTCGCGAAAGGCGTTTCTCGGCAAGATCCTCGGCAATGCTCCGACCACGGAACGGCTGGAAGGCACCTCAGCGGCCGTCGCTGTCTCCATCATGAAAGGCGCAAACATCATCCGTGTACATGATGTGAAGGAGATGGTGAAGGTAGCCAGGGTCGTTGATGCTATCAAACAGGAAAAGGTCGGCTGATACCCATTGCCTGCATGCACCAAAATAATTCCCGAAGCATCACCATCAGGAAGATTTTGAAATGAAGCGATCAATCATGCACCTGCACCTGGTACTCCCGTGTGCATTAAGCATGATATTTTTCGTTATAGCTTCTACTCCGGTTGATCTTCTTGGTTGCCGGTCAAGGGGTCTTCTTGCCCTGTCCGTCGCCCTCTTGAGCGGACTGGCAGGCATAGCTACGGGTCTTATCGGAATCAAGAAGAAGATCCGCCATGAACCGGGCTCGGCATGGTGGATGATCAGTACAGTGATCCTGACCGTCCCCGTCGCTGGCCTGATCGTTCTTGCATGATACCTCCCAATTTCCTGTACAGTCCTGAGACAAGAGAGCTCTTTTCCTGCGGAGTTTCCCGCCCTTTTCGCCCACACCGGCGTATCATCTTGATGTATCATTACCGTTAATACTACCGGTTGCGACCGCCATAATAGGGAAGTTAAGATCGGGAGCAAATACGCTCCTACACACTTATGTCAGCGAGAACTTCTTATTGTAGGCGTTAATAACGTCGATCTGACCATGGCCGGTGGTCAGGGCCATGCAGGGGCAGCAGGAGATGATCGAACTACAACTGGGTGTCATCGAACAGCAGCGGGCTAAAATTATTTCTCTGAAGGCACGGTTGGCAGCAATCGAGGCAGTTTTCGCGGAGCGGTTATGGGAGTGACGTTAACCACTATCATAACTTTCCCTATATCCATGGGAAGGCCGTGACTGCGGCCTGCCCTTCTTTCTTTAAGGAATATGCCGCTGCCATGCAACTAACACTGCAAACCGTGAGGCAGCCCGCACAACAGGTATACGTTACCTCCTCGGATGTTCTTTGCGGTAGGCTGACGGCAGTTGCCTGAGTCCGCCCTTGCCCCAAATACCCTTCTTATTCTCCCGGGCAATTACCTGTGCACCCCTGAGCCGGTCAACATACTTCACGTTCGGTGGAAAGGTAAAGATCACGGCGAGACCGCTCCTGAGCATCTCCTCGTTGATCAGCCTGCCGTCCCGTGTCCAGAGGTAGGCAAGGACGCGGTTATATTGGTCCCGCTTCTCAACATCATACTCGATCCCGAGCTCCCACCCTGAGGCTGCCACCAGTTCCTCAAGATACTTCTTCGCCCTCTTCCCCCAGGGCCGTTGAGCAAGCTCCGGCGCATCAATTCCGATAAGCCTGATCTGCTCCCGTGATCCCCTGATGACCACTTCAATACTGTCACCGTCAGCGATCTTTTCGACAAATATTACGCGATCATCCTTCTTATTTTTTTCAGAAGTGTCACCTGCCGTACAGCCGGAGAGAAGAGATACTATTAAGAGCAGAACAATGGGCGCTGTATTAACTGATCTGATCTGCATGGGGATACTGTGCGCTTTGCCGGGGGAAGCCAATGCAGCAGATACGCAAGGCTAAGGAAGCCTTACCTCCCGTATCACTGCCCTGAGCAGGGCAAGCGCCTCTTCCGTCGGGGCTTCAGCAGAAAGAGCCAGGAGATATCCATTGCCCATCTGAAAATATGACTCGGTATGGGTACCGATCTCAAGACCTTTGAGAAGCACGAATGTCGATCCCTGCAGCCTGGTCATGGAACAAGAGGTACCAGCCGAGGTATTGGCAAGGCTGCACAGCCAGGCTTTGATCTTTTCGTACTCTGCATCGGTCTCCGGCTTTCGGTATTTTCCGTCAGCCGAGACTGCCAGCCCGAGCCTGCCTTTTTTCCCTTCAATATCGTCCGGGGCATAGAATGCCAGACCGCCATCCTTTTCCTGAGGGATAAATCCCGGTGGAAGACAGAGACGAATATCTTCCGGCATTATCGCCGGACCCGCTCCAGGTCTTCTCTCTGCTGTACCACCCCAGGGATTACCGCAGTCCTGTGCAAAACAGGGCGACCAGTTCCAGAGACTTGAAGCAAGCATCAGGAATGCCATTATCACGCTCTTTGCTTTCATGAAAGATATTATACGTATCGAGCAAAAAAAAGTATGCTGTCCTGCAGATGCAGCGCAGTGGACAATCTACCAGTGCTGTAAGCTTTAGGCTGCGGGCAATAAGAAAGGTACGGAGCGTCGCGAAAAGGACAAGAACAACAAAGGGACCTTTGACGATGGCGAGTGAAACTGCTTTGTTGGAAAATAGCTCCCCCCCGCGATCATGAGGACCGAACAAATGATAAGCTGTCGCCCTCCATAGACGTTTACGGCAAACCAATCACCTTCTGACCGCAGCAAAGCCCTGAAACGGAATGCGTAATGATTATTTATCCCGACTCTGCGCTGCACGAGAGAAATACGTATGACGATGAACAGAAGACCGCTCGCAATATTCATGAGTCCGTAAAGTAAGTTAGCAGGGTTCATTGTCATCATCTCATCCAGCGTCCGGACATTGCATACTTCAGCGAATGAAACTGAATAATTCTGATTATAACAACGGGACCTAGGATGTCATGAACGCTCACCGTGAACGTGGATCGTCGATAGGGTGTTCATGCAGATGCTGCCGGGCGGAGCAGGCTCCGCCTGGAATCTTCAGCGCCTAAGCTACTGACCGCACCTGTTCATCCTGTTGCCACAGCCTCCGGCCATCTGGTTGCCGCACGGCCCATTGCCGTTGCAGCCTCTGCTCTGCCCTGAGAAGCAGTCAGCTCCCTGGCCGGCACATGCACCGGGGCCTGTCGTGATCTTCAGTTGCTTTGCCTCGTCCTGAATCTTCGCACGGATAACGTCGATCTCGGACTGAAGGGCATCGATCTTTGCCTGCTCGGCATTGGTTCTATACAATTCCATAAGCTCAATTCGTTTCGCATGCTTCTCCTTTCGCAGCTCGGATGTTGCATCAAAAAACTGCGACTGTTCGGTAGAGAGGTTAGCGTTCAGACCCATTCCCATGCCTCCTGGACGTGCAAATGCTGCCGCAGCCATCAATAAAAGACTCACACCAATGATTCCGATCATAACCTTCTTCATCTGTAGTCACCTCCTTCCACGATGATTATTAATTGCAACTATAGATTACTTATTGATTATGAACTCATTATGAAAGGATTCTGAATTATTATTGAACAAAAAAAGGCACCTGCGGACAGTGTCCTGCAGGTGCCCAGGGGAGGTATCTGAATGGATTAGTTCTGCGCTTTTGCCTCTGCGGTCTCGTCGATCTTCGTCTTTGACAATCCGCCGACTACGTCAGCAACATATCCCATCGCT
>QKDO01000041.1 GCA_003252075.1 Nitrospirota bacterium | reverse complement strand
TTTTTTCTTTCCAGGATCAGGACTCTCAAAAAAACTTTCGAAGTTCTTGTGGATTGTGATGCCTTCTTTGAGCGTTGATTTTCCGATGAGGTGCTTAAAAGTCATCTCTGGCCATTGCCTTCGGCCAGGGCAAATTGTATCTTTTCCTACGTGACATTGTCGTTGAGACGGGTGTCGAGAAAGTATTGTATGCGGGGATTTTCTATATCCAGAATCAGTTTCGACAGCGGGATTTTAAGTCTCTTGATTTCTATGGAAATGCCATCCAAATTTACCTTGAGCGCGTCCATAATTGCCCAATTTTATACGAAATTATGCAAAATGACAAATAGACGCCGTCAAATGCTCCCCAGCGCACGCAGCCTTGCCACATCATGTTTCGTACATGCGCACAGGGCTCAATTTCCTTATCGCCGAGAAGTGTTTGTCAATCGTCAGCAGGCTCGCGTTTGCCGACTGCGCCGCCACTGCGATATAGCAGTCTGACAGCCCTGCGACGATCCCTTTTCTTCGCAGATTGAATGACAGCTCTCCTGCCTTTTCCCACAAAGTGCTCGTTTCCGCAATAAATTCAAAGACATGGACAAACTCTTTAATCGTCGCAAGCTCTTTTTCCGTCTTTGCACCCTGCAGGAGCTCAGCGTAGATAACCCCGGCGCAACAGATCGCATCAGCATCCAGCAGCTCAGATACAATCCTGTAATGCGGCTCCTTTTTTCTAAAGAACTCGATCCAGACTGAGGTATCGACCAGCACCTTATCCAAGACGCCTGTCCTTATGTCTCAGTTCATCTGCAGGCGCCGTGAATTCCATCTTGCCTGCCATTGCCTTTATCTTTTCCTTTTTCCTCGCCCGTATCTCATCCCGAATGGCGGTTATGATCGCCTCTGTCTTGCTCTTGGCCCCCACCTCGGCCATCAGTTCGTTGACCAGATCGCCAGGCAGCGTTATGGTAGTTCTTGCCATAATAAACCTCCATGAAAATTTAGCATATAAATTGTAGCATTTATCATGCTTTGAAACAAGCAGCCGCTCGGGAACTGCTTTGCCTCTCGGCGCATCAGCGCAGCACGCTGATTCTTCTGTCCGTAATTCCGTGAATTAGTATATAATTACAAACAATATTTATGTCTGCCATCGTTGTTATACCTGCCCGCTATGCCTCGACCCGTTTTCCGGGAAAGCCTCTTGCACTTCTCAGGGGTATGCCGATCATCCAGCACGTGTATCAGAACTCTCTCAATGCGCGGCGTGCAGACGACGTGATCGTTGCAACGGACAGCGAGACAATCTTCGAGAAGGTCCTGTCTTTTGGCGGAAAGGCCGTCATGACCTCTCCTGATCATCCATCCGGCACAGACAGGATCGCAGAGGTTGCCTCATCAATGAATTGTGATATAATGGTCAATGTCCAGGGGGATGAACCCCTTATCAAGCCTGAGATGATCGATGACGTCATTGCAGTGCTTGATGACAGCAGGGCATCTCTCGGCACACTGGCAACACCGATTCGCGACAACAGAGAAATCTTCGATCCCAATGTCGTAAAAGTTGTTTTTGGCCCGGAGGGGTTCGCATGGTATTTCTCTCGTGCGCCGATCCCCTATCGCAGGGACGAATGGAAAGCGTCTGTAACCGGTAACGAGTTGCACGTGATCGTTACACATAAGGGGTCTTCCGGCCATAATTCGGCTGGCATGACCTGTGCATGTTTTAAGCATGTCGGTATTTACAGCTACCGGCGGGATGTTCTGCTCAGGATCTCATCCCTGCCGCCATCTCGGCTTGAGTCAATAGAAAAACTGGAACAGCTCAGGGCACTGGAAAACGGTTTTCGTATAAAGGTAAGGGAAACATCAGGTGAAACCATCGGTGTGGACACACCAGAGGACTTAGAAAGGGTGGAACGATGCCTAAATTCATCTTCATAACCGGCGGGGTCTTATCATCACTCGGCAAAGGAATTGCAGCAGCATCGATAGGGGCGCTTCTCGAAGCAGGAGGCCTTAAGGTGACGATCCAGAAGCTTGATCCCTATATCAATGTAGATCCGGGCACATTGAGCCCGTTCCAGCATGGAGAGGTCTTTGTGTCTGATGACGGAGCCGAGGCCGACCTTGACCTCGGCCATTATGAGCGGTTCACCCATATCAGGACATCGCAAAAAAACAACTTCACCACAGGAAAGATATATTACAACGTCATTACCAAGGAACGACGGGGAGACTACCTGGGAGATACGGTCCAGGTTGTGCCCCATATCACCGACGAGATCAAGCAGGCGATCAAATCCGTGAGCGATGGCAACGATGTGGTGATCGTCGAGATTGGCGGAACGGTCGGAGACATCGAGAGCCAGCCATTCCTTGAGGCAATCAGACAGATGCGATACGATGTGGGCAAGGAAAATGTCCTGTATGTGCACCTGACGCTTGTCCCGTACATCAAGACATCGGGCGAGCTCAAGACAAAGCCTACGCAGCACAGTGTGAAGGAACTGCGTGCGATCGGTATCCAGCCGGATATCCTCCTCTGCAGAACAGACCGGCTCATCCCGCCAGAGGCAAAACGCAAAATCGCAATCCACTGCAATCTTGAAACAGACGCGGTCATCAATGCGATAGATGTTGATACCATCTATGAAGTTCCCCTGGCGCTCAATGCCGAAGGCATAGAACAGCTGATCGTCAGCAAGCTCAATCTGAAAGGAAATGAAATCGAGCTTGCCCCGTGGAAGGACATCGTCAGGAAGTTGAAGGAACCCAAGAACGAGGTCACGATCGCGATCGTCGGCAAGTATGTGGGACTCAAGGATTCCTACAAAAGCCTCACCGAGGCACTGACCCATGGCGGCATTGCGAATGACAGCAGGGTGAACTTCCAGTGGGTCGATTCCGAAGAGGTCGAAGTGCATGGCACCGAAAAGTATCTTTCTGAGGTCGACGGCATCCTGGTACCCGGCGGCTTCGGATACCGCGGCATTGAAGGAAAGATCGAATCTATCCGCTATGCCCGCGAGAAGAAGATCCCCTTTTTCGGCATCTGTCTCGGCATGCAATGCGCTGTCATTGAATTCGCACGGAACGTCTGCGGCTTGAAGGCGAACAGTTCGGAGTTCGATCTGAACACGCAGGCGCCGGTCATCTATCTGATAGAAAAATGGTTCGACTACAGAAAAGGCAAGGTTGAGGAGCGGACAGAAGCCTCCCACAAGGGTGGGACCATGAGGCTCGGGGCATATCCCTGCGTTATCGAACAGAATACCAGGGCTGCGTCGGCTTACCGGCAGAAGGAGGTCTCGGAGCGTCACCGGCACCGCTATGAATTCAACAACGCCTATAAGGGCGTGCTCACACGGATGGGGATGAGGATCAGCGGTGCAAGTCCTGACAGTGAACTCGTCGAGATAGTTGAGATCGAGGATCATCCCTGGTTCCTCGGATGTCAGTTCCATCCGGAGTTTAAGTCTCGGCCGACAGAACCCCATCCTCTCTTCAGCTCGTTCATAGGGGCGGCGCTCAGGGAAAAACGCTCCCTCTTCCCGTATGCGAAATCCGAGTCCCAGGAGCTGAACCAGGGTTGAGACAGTCCATATCCGTAGGTTCTCAGACCATCGCTCCGGGGAGACTCTTTCTCGTCGCGGGACCCTGTGTCATCGAGCATGAGGATATCCTCCTGGAGACTGCCGAAGTCCTCAGGGCGGTCTGTGCTGATCTGGATATCACCTATATATGCAAGAGCTCCTTTGACAAGGCGAATAGAACTTCACTTTCCTCATTCCGGGGCCCGGGAATCGATAAGGGGCTGAGAATGCTTGCCGATATCAGGACCCGGCTCAACGTCCCGGTCATTTCCGACATCCATGCGGTTGAGGAGATTCGACCGGCTGCCGACGTGCTGGATGCGCTCCAGATACCGGCATTCCTCTGCAGGCAGACGGACCTCATTATCGCCGCAGCAAAAACCGGCAAGCCGGTGAATATCAAGAAGGGGCAGTTCCTCGCCCCCTGGGATGTAAGAAATATCATCGACAAGTTCACCTCTGCCGGCAACGAGAACGTGTTCATTACAGAACGCGGGGTGTCTTTCGGATACAATAATCTGGTAGTTGATTTCAGGGCATTTCCTGTCATGCAGTCCTTCGGATATCCTGTCATCTTTGACGTGACGCACAGCCTGCAGCTTCCCGGCGGTCAGGGAACCAGCTCAGGGGGACAGCGAGAATTCGCAGAGCCCCTGGCAAAAGCTGCGGCAGCGATAGGCGTTGACGGTCTCTTCCTGGAGGTGCATCCTGCACCTGAAAAGGCATTGTGCGACGGGCCCAATATGATGAGGCTTGATGAAATGCGGGGATTCCTGGGAAGGGTCAAGGCGATTCATGACCTTGCTGCTAGTCAGGCAGGCACGAAGAAAGAGGTGAACATATGAAGAGAGCACTGGCAGGACTCTTGCTCTTTGCCGCGGCCGCACAACTTCCGCTAATCGGATCCGCTCAGGAACAGCCCCCTGTCTATTCCAACCGGGATATCGAAAAATATAAGCTGCCATCGGACTCACGTCCTGTCGAAATAAAGAAAAGAGATGCCCGGGAAGAACGCAAAATGGATGCGCGCGCGGCAAAGGACAATCTCGAACGGGAGCGCTGGTGCAAACGGACCACAGCACAGAAGAAGAAGATAGAAAAGGCGCAGTATGATGTGCAGACAACAGAAAAGGCGATCCGGCGAGAAGAGGAGAAGGACTTCCGTGGCACCAAGAACAGCAAGCAGCTGCAGGACAGGCTTGCACGGGAAAAGAGAAAGCTCACGGTTGAAGAAGGGGCACTGAACGACATCGAGAACGAGGCCCACCGGAATGGAATACCGCCGGGCTGGCTCAGGTGTCAGGTCGACTGATGCGCGCTCCGGGGAAGAGATCATGAACATCCTCGATATCGCGAGAAAGGTCCTGATGATAGAAGCTGATGCTGTCTTCGCTCTCACGCAGAAACTTGACAGCGGCTTCGAAAAAGCAATTGACATCATCTCCGCCAGCAAGGGAAGGATCGTCATTACGGGGATGGGTAAGTCCGGCCTTGTCGGAAAAAAGATCGCGGCAACGCTCTCCTCTACGGGTACGCCCTCCTTCTTCATGCATCCTGCCGAGGCAAGCCACGGGGACCTCGGCATGGTAACGGCCGATGATGTGATCATTGCCATCTCGAACAGCGGAGAGACGGAAGAGATCATTTCGCTGATACCCTTCCTTAAGCGGTTCAATGTAACCCTGATCTCCCTGACCGGGAATCCCGGATCAACGCTCGCCCGGGCATCGGACGTGAATCTCGATATTTCTGTCCGGGAAGAAGCTTGCACGCTCGGCATCGTTCCGACCGCGTCGACGACCGCAACGCTGGCGATGGGGGATGCCGTTGCCGTGGCGCTCCTGACTAAGCGGGGCTTCCGGGAGGAAGACTTTGCCTTTTTCCATCCGCGGGGAAGCCTCGGGAAAAAACTCTTCGTCCGGGTAAAGGATCTGATGCACAGCGGCGATTCCCTTCCGCTCACCTCACCTGCGGCATCGCTTACTGAAGCGGTCATGGAGATTTCCTCCAAACGGCTCGGTACGACTGTCATTGTCGGCACGGACCGAAAGATCCTTGGTGTCATCACTGACGGGGATGTGCGACGGGGAATCGGGAAGTGGGGAAAGGCATTCTTTGACATGCATGCCCGTGATGTGATGACCAGAAACCCTAAAACGGTTTCTGAACATGAATTGGCAGCCAAAGTGCTGGGTATCATGGAAAAGCATTCCATTACCTCACTGATCGTGGCTGACGAGATGAATTCTATCGTCGGGGTCATCCACCTCCATGATATTCTGAAACAGGGAATTGTCTGAATGAAAGACAGGGGACGCAAGCCGAAGGAAGCACGAGCCGGTGACAAGGGAAAAATCGCTGCGAAAAGAATTGCAAAAAATATCAAACTCCTCATTCTTGATGTTGACGGTGTCCTTACCGACGGCAGTATCATCCTGGACAATAATGGCAATGAATACAAGGCCTTTCATGTGCGCGACGGCCACGGCATAAAGATGCTGCACAGGGTGGGCATAAGCGTTGCCATCATAACCGGCAGGCACTCTAAGGTGGTGGAGCGCAGGGCCCATGAACTCGGCATCACGGAAGTATTTCAAAAATGCCTTGACAAGAAGGTGGCCTATAAGCACCTCCTGGAGCAGTACGCTCTGAAAGCAGAGGAGGTTGCGTATATCGGCGACGATATCATTGATGCCCCGATCATGGCGGTCGTAGGCCTGCCGGTTGCTGTGGCTGATGCTGCGGAAGAGGCCAAGAGGTTCGCTTTCATGGTCACAAAAAACCGTGGAGGCAGGGGGGCTGTCCGTGAGGTGACAGACTTCATCCTCAAGGCAAAGGGCCTCTGGCAAGGAATGTTCGATGCATACTTTGAGGATTAACCTCCCGACGGCGCTTACCCTCAGCAGGATTGTCCTTATCCCGGTCTTCGTCCTGATAGTCTATAATCATCCTGTTATTGGTGCTCTCGTATTCAGTATAGCCTCGATCACCGATTTTTTGGACGGGTACCTTGCCAGAAGATCAGGACAGGTCACCAAGTTCGGGATCATCATGGATCCGCTGGCAGATAAGTTCCTGATAATATCAGCACTTATTGTCCTGGTCGACATGGAGAGACTCTCGGCCCTCATCGCCATAATCCTGATCACGCGTGAATTCCTTGTTACCGCGCTGCGCGTTGTGGCGCTCTCAAAGGATATCGTTATTCCCGCGGAAACCGGAGGCAAACTCAAGACCGGCGCACAGATCACCTCGATCCTCTGCCTCATCCTCGTGGGCACAGCCTTTGACAGGCTTCCCTTTGACCTTTACGACATCGGCATTGTCTTTATCTGGATCGCCCTTATCCTGGCTGTCGTGTCAGGGGTCCAATATACCGTATCCTTCTGGAAGAGGATATGAAGATCATCCTCATCGCCCTTGCCGGTTTTCTGCTCGGCTCCATACCTACAGGCAAGATCATTGCGGGCGGCATGGGGATAGACCTGCGGAAGACCGGGAGCGGCAATATCGGTGCCACCAATGTGCTCCGTAGCGCCGGCAAGCTGCCTGCTCTGTTCACCCTGATCGGTGACATGGCCAAGGGTTCTGCTGCTGTCCTGTTCGCACAATATTTTGAGGTTGGGTATGGGTATGAAGGCATGATCGGGCTCATAGCCGTGCTCGGACACAACTATTCCCTATTCCTGCATTTCAAAGGGGGAAAAGGGGTTGCTACCAGCCTGGGCGTTCTTATCGTCTATGCCCCCCTGACAGGTCTGGTCACCGTCATGATCTGGCTGCTGACCGTGCTCATCACACGGATATCATCCCTCGGTGCTATCATCTCCTTTTCTGTGCTCCCGCTGAGCTTATACCTTCTTGACGCTAAGGAAAAGCTTCCCATTTCGTTTATCATGAGTATAATAGTGCTAATGCGTCATAAGGATAATATCCATCGTCTGATAAGGGGAACTGAGCCAAAAGTGGGCAGGAAGTCATGAAAAGACTAACCGTCCTTGCGCTGCTCTGCCTGATACTGTTGCCGGGTCTGTCCCGTGCAGAGGACTTTTTCGAGTCCCAGCTCAACAGCGGCATTCGGAACACCGACGTCTATTCCTCCCTCCTCATGCAGGAGGCATGCAGCAACAGGAATCAGGCAATGTTCCTGCTCAGCAAGGCAAATAAGTATTCGCCAGACCTCCCAGCTGTATATTTCAGCCTGGCAAAGGAGAAGTTCTCGCTCTCCTCTGCCGGTATTCTGACGAGCGTCGATTATATCATTGCCGGCTTTGATGCCTATGCGCGGAACTTCTGGTGGTCCTTCAGTCTGGCGGGTGGCGTGTTCTACAGCCTCGTCCTGTCTTTTATCCTCGTTATGCTCATCATCGCTGCCATTCGCAGCATCAGCGACCTCCCCCTTGTTGCCCATGATATTATCGAATCGAAACAGAATATCTATCCCCTCATTGCTCTCTTACTCCTCTCGCTGGTCAGTCCGCTCTTGTTTCTGGCAGGTATTCTGGTCATCCTCGGAATGTACATGTCCCGGATGGACAGGATCGTGGTATACCTTTTTCTGATCGCCCTGCTCTGTTCTCCCTTCTTCTTCAGGGCGGCCTCACGCTTCATGCAGGTGGCTTCATCAGGAGAGATGAAGGCGATGGTCGCAGTCAATGAGTCCCGTGACAATACTTACGCGCTTACCTCCCTGAAAGGCGCAGAAGAGCCCGCTGCGCTTTTTTCTTATGCACTTGCACTGAAACGCGCGGGTTTGTACGATGAAGCACTTACCGAATATCATCGTCTTCTCACGATGCAACCCGATATCCGACCCTTGGCATATGTCAATATCGGAAATGCCTATGTGGGGTTGAATGATTTGGAAGAGGCGCTGCAGAGTTATCAACGCGCGATCAATTTGCACCCGCTCGCCTCGGCTTACTACAATCTTTCAGCAGTATCGCGCGAACTCCTTGACTACGAAAAAGGGAATGAATACTACCGGAAAGCTGTCGAGGTTGACCGAAACGCCGTATCCCGATACCAGTCTATGGCGGCGAGGACACCGAACAGAATTGTTGCTGATGAAACGCTCTCTTTCCCGGCTCTCTGGAGCCTTGCAAGGGAAACCCGTGGTGTAACCTCTACCTTTGATCTTGTTGTGCTTTCCTCATGGGCAAATACCTTCGCCGCGTGTATGCTAATCATCGCCCTCTACTACCTGAGCGCTCGTTCAAGAAACAAGGCTCACCGCTGTAGAAGATGCAACTCCATATCCTGCCCGCGCTGCGAAAAGCATGTTATGTGGGGGCAGATGTGCTCCCGGTGCTTTCGCTCCCTCGTCAAGCTCGATGAGACGGAGGTGAAGGAGCGTGTTACCCGGCTCATATCCATCTACGAATACCAGAAAAGGCGCAGAGGTATCATGCGGGGGCTGTCCTTCCTGCTCCCCGGAGCTGCTCAGATCTTCGGAGGCAGGGTCCTCTATGGGTTCCTGTTCATGTGGCCGTTTCTCTTTCTCCTGCTGATCCCCTTCACCAATACATATCTGTCATCAGGACCCCTGATATCCCATTGGGTGGTAAACAGCTTCTCACTGTTGTTCGCGGCGTGTGTCTATGTTCTTTCGAATATCATTACCCGACGAAGGATAGTAAAAGGATGGCTTTAGAAGGTTCCCTGAAAGATTTCGGCCTCGCTGACATCCTGCAGCTGATCTATTTCCAGCGCAAGACCGGCGTGCTCTCCCTTGACGGTAAAATGGATAGGGTTAAGCTCCTCTTCGTCGACGGTAACATTGTCGGGGCAGAATCGAAAAAGAGAATGGAAGACAACCGCCTCGGCAAGATCCTGCTGAAGAAAGGTTTCATCTCGGAGGATAGCCTGCAGACGGTGCTTGAGGAGCAGCGCGCTTCAGGTGCGCGTCTTGGTACGATTCTCATTCAGAAAAAACTGCTTGAAAAGGAAAAAATTCAGGATATCATTAATGCGCAGATAACCGAGATCGTCCTGCAGCTCTTCGGCTGGAAGCAGGGGGCCTATGAGTTCACTTCCCAGGGCGTTCCCCAAGACAAGGACCTTCCGTTTTCGCTCGACACGCAGCATCTTCTCATGGAGGGGCTCAGGATCGTTGACGAACTCTCCGTCATAAAGGACAAGCTCACGCTCGACACGCTCTTCATGAGGACATCTGCAGAAAGTGCAGACCTTTCCGTCGAAGAAAAAGATATCCTGGGTCTTGTCGACGGGGAGAATGATGTGAGCACCATCGTCGACCTGGCGGGAAAGGACAATTTTGAGGTCTCTAAGATCCTTCTCTCCCTCCTGGAAAAAGGACTGATCAGGTCAGCAGTGGTTGCCCCGCTCGTTTCAGCAGTTGAAATGCATACAAGGGAGAAAGCTTCGCCCTCTTTTCTCGGCTATCTGCCCTATCTTGCTGTTGCAGCCGCTCTTTTCCTGTCTCTTTCCGTTGTTTTTATACAGAAGGATGATATGATGAAGGTTTTTACCGCGGCAAAAAAGGTCGATGATCTGCGCTTCAGGATAGAGGAATATAAGCTGCAGCAGGGCGCCTATCCCCATACCCTTTCGGCATTCACCGACGCGGAAGACCCCTGGGGCAATCCGTATATCTACCGCGCATCAGAAAGCTCGTTCATTCTGAAAAGCGCCGGCCCCGACATGACCGAGGGGACGAAAGACGACATCTATTAGCCATGCCCTCCTCTTGCGCCGGAAAGGCTGTCGTCCTCCTCAGCGGCGGCATTGACTCCGCAACGGCACTGGCGATCGCCCGAAAAGATGGCAAAGAGATCTATGCAATAACCTTCGACTATCGTCAGCGGCACTTCAGGGAGCTTGTCTCGGCACGATTAGTGGCTGCCGCATCGGGTTCGGCAAAACATCTGGTTGTGGGATTCGATCTGAGGGACATCGGCGGTTCTGCGCTCACATCGGAAATTGAAGTCCCGAAGTCCGGGCTGAAGGCTATCGGCAAAGTGCCAAAGAAAACTGACCTTTCGCCCCGCGCCCCTGCCACTTCGCTGATCCCCATCACCTATGTGCCTGCCCGCAATACGATCTTCCTTTCATTTGCGCTTGGCTGGGCAGAGGTACTTGAGGCTGAGGACATCTACCTTGGCGCGAATGCGGTCGACTACAGCGGATACCCTGATTGCAGGCCGGAGTACCTTACCGCTTTTGAACGGATGGCGAACCTCGCAACCCGTGCCTCTGTCGACGGCAGGCTTCGTTTCCGTATCAAGGCGCCACTCGTCTCCATGACCAAGGCCGAGACGATACGCAGGGGTCTCGCGCTCGGTGTAGACTATCGCCTCACCTGGAGCTGCTATGATCCGCAGCCAGTCAGGAGGCATGGATCAAAAGGCACAGGACAACAGGCGGTGCAAAAATCGGCGGATGAAAAACTTCTTGCTGAATACACACCCTGTAGACGCTGCGACAGCTGCATGCTGAGGGAAAAAGGGTTTAGAGAAGCAGGGATTGAAGACCCGCTGCTCTCATGAGGAGCAGAGAAACCATAAATCAGGAGGTGCCCGTTGAACGAAAGGCTCTCACATGAAGAATTCGTAAAGAATGCGATCGTCAGCCTGAGAAAGGAGGGGTTCAAGGGCATTCATGCGGTATACTCCGGCTTCAATGAGCCCATCAAGAAATACTTTGAAGGTGAAAACCCCGTTGGGGTCACCAACATACTCGCCCAGGAAGGGAAGATCGTTATCCGGCCGGTAAAAGGAGGGGTCATACCCTATCTGCCCGAAGAGTCTCCCGGAGGGAGCAATGCTGATGAAGCACTCAAGATCATGGGGCTGAAATGAGTAAGAAAAAGGACGAACAGTCCACTCTGCTCTCAAGGCTTCCTTCCGTTGACGAGATTCTGAAAGGCCCCGAAGGATCAGCATGGCTTCGGTCATTCCCGAGGGCCATTGTTCTTCAGGCTGTCCGGGACGTCATCGCCGGGGAAAGGCAAAAGATACTTGACGGAAAAAAGCCGGTAAGCTCTCTGGCAAAGCTGCTCGCGGACATTGCCGGGCAGATACGCGCGCTTTCCTCATACAACCTGATGCAGGTGATTAATGCAACGGGCATCGTGCTGCATACGAACCTGGGTAGGGCAGTGCTGTCAGAACGTGCCCTTGAGAACGTCATTGCCGTGAGCAGGGGTTATTCCAATCTCGAATATGATCTTGAGGCTGGGAAGCGGGGTAAACGGCATGTACACACCGGCAGGATCCTCCGGCAGCTTCTGGGGGCAGAAGATGCACTGATTGTCAATAACAACGCGGCTGCGGTGTTCCTCTCCCTGAACACGCTGGCAAAGGACCGCGAGGTTATTGTATCACGGGGAGAACTTGTCGAGATCGGTGGCTCGTTCCGGGTGCCCGACGTCATGACCGCAAGCGGTGCAATACTGCACGAAATAGGAACAACGAATAAGACCCATCTCCATGACTACAGCGGTGCGGTCTCCGAAAAGACCGGCCTCATCCTTAAGGTACATCAGTCGAACTATAAAGTGATCGGCTTCACGGAAGATGTACCGATCAGCGAATTGGTTCGGCTCGGGAATGACCAGGGCGTACCGGTCATGTATGATCTTGGAAGTGGCAACCTTATTGACCTGAAACCGTATGGCATTCATGCTGAACCTTCGGTGCAGGAAATCCTCAGGTCCGGAGTCGATATCATCACATTCAGCGGCGACAAGCTCCTGGGCGGGCCGCAGGGTGGCATCATTGTCGGGAAAAAAGACCTTATCGAAAGGATCCGGAAAAATCCGCTTGCGCGTGCAGTGCGGGTCGACAAGATGACGATAGCCGCTTTTGAGGCTACCTTGATGGAGTATCTGGACCCTGACGAGGCGATGAAAAACATACCCGTACTGAACATGCTCTTCCAACCGGTTGAATCGCTACGGATCAGGGCCAGGAAATTGGCAGCAGGACTGCGCAAACAGGGAAGCCCGGGCGCTATTTCGGTCATCAAGGACATCTCAAAGGCCGGCGGGGGCTCATTGCCGGACGCCGCTTTCGATACGTATGCAGTGTCGATCGTTCCCTTGAACATTTCCGTAAATGATCTGGAAAGACGTCTGCGATCAGGCTCACGACCCGTCATTGCGCGCATCAGGGAAGACGCGCTTCTGCTGGACGCCCGCACCGTCAGGAACAACGAGATACCGCTTCTGGTGGAAATCGTATCCAGAGCACTATCCGAAGCCTGACAGATTTACCGGCCAACGCATATCGCAGTTGTCAGAGCTGCAACACTCCTGTGGCTGTATGCAATAGCGGATTACACGGAAACATATTATAATGGAGTTCATCTCCTCAAAAGGAAACATATCATGCGCTATGTAATTCTCGGCACAGCCGGCCATATCGACCATGGAAAGAGCTCGCTCGTGAAGGCACTCACCGGTATTGACCCTGACCGCCTGAAAGAAGAAAAAGAACGCGGCATCACCATCGATATCGGGTTCGCTGACCTCGCATATCCGGATGACGAACTTACAGTCGGCATCGTCGACGTCCCGGGCCATGAGAAACTCATCAGCAACATGCTTGCAGGCGCCGGCGGCATCGACATGGTACTCATGGTCATTGCAGCTGACGAAGGCATCATGCCCCAAAGCCGCGAACATCTTGCGATCTGCGACCTTCTGAACATACAGTCAGGGCTCATTGCGGTCACCAAGGCAGACCTTGTCGAAAAAGAATGGCTCAGCCTTGTTGCAGATGAAATCAGTTCGTTCGTAAAGGGAACATTCCTCGAACATGCGCCGATTGTCCCGGTATCTTCAAGAACAGGAGATAATCTCGACCTCCTCAAAAAAGAGATCCGGGAGCTCGCCCTGAGCATTACGCCCAAGACATCCGGCGGTCTCTTCAGGCTTCCAATCGACAGGGTCTTCACGCTCAAGGGATTTGGTACCGTGGTAACAGGAACCGCAGTCTCGGGAGCGATCTCCGTCGACGCTCCGCTCGATATCCTTCCGTGCGGCGTAACGACCAAAGTGAGAGGTCTGCATAGCCATGGAAAGGCCATTACCAAAGCATACGCAGGACAGCGTGTCGCTATCAACCTGCAGGGAGTGGATAAAGATGAGCTCAGAAGGGGAGATGTTGCTGTTGCTCCTTCGAGCTTTACGCCGACAAAGACCCTCGACCTCTCTCTTGATCTGTTAAAGGACGTGCCTCCGCTTAAGAACAGGAGCCTTGTCCATTTTTACACCGGCACCTCCGAGACCGTTGCACGGGTCATCCTTTATGAGCACGAAGAGCTGAAAGCCGGAGAGCACTGTTTCTGCCAATTCCGGCTGCAGGACCCCGTGATAGCAATGGCAGGCGACCGCTATATCATAAGGAGATTCTCGCCCCTCCAGACACTGGGAGGTGGCGAGGTCCTCGACCCTACGCCCGGCAGGAGAAGGAAAAAGGACGGCATTGAGGACCTTATCATATACAGGACCGGGCAGCTTGGACAGAAGATCGAGCTAAAAATACAGAAGGCAGGTCTCACCGGGATCTCGGTTCCGGCGCTCACTGGCTGGATCAATGCAGACCGCCCGGCAATGCAGCAGGCGCTCAAAATCCTCGAACAGACTGGCGCACTCATCCGTCATGAAGACATCCTCATTCATGTTCATGCATTTGATCTTATCAACAGCAGGGTGCAGGAACTGCTCAGGGCCTTCCATAAGGAACACCCGCTCAAGCCGGGTATGGTCAAAGAGGAGGTGAGAGCTCATCTGAACGTGGATACAAAGCTGTTCAACTTCCTGATCTCGTCCCTGAAGGATGTCATTGTTGACAAGGACCTGATCAGACTGAAGACGTTCACGGTAGCACTGTCCGGTGCTGCAGAAGTTCATAAAACAAAGATCCTTGAGTTGCTCACCAAAGGGGAGTTTCAGCCGCCCACCAAACAGGAGATGGCTGAGACCCTCAAGATGGACCAGAAGCAGATAACCGATATCCTTACCATCCTTGCAAAGGAACGGAGTGTCGTGAGGATCAATGAGTCGGTCTATCTGTCAGCTGCAGCCTACGAACGGATGATATCCCTGCTCAGAACGTTTTTTTTAAAGAAACCCGAGCTTACCGTGGCAGAGTTCCGTGACCTGCTCAATACCTCACGTAAATTTGCCCTGCCTTTCCTTGAGCACCTCGACGCCGCAAAGGTCACCCTCCGCCTCGGTGATGTGCGGAAGTTCATACTGAAAGGCTGATCAGAGATTATGGCTGCCCACGGTCATGCCTGTGGTGATTTGCTGTCGAATTAGCCCAGATGATTTGACATCTGCCTTCGCCGGAAAAAAGCTTCCTTTTTTCTTTTCCTCAGCTATAATTGAGGCAAAACCATCCTGAGGGGGGATGACCATGAAGAATATCACACTGCTCTTTACGGCATTGCTTATTCCCACATTTGTTTCTATCGTTGCTGCGGAAGAGCCGCTGAATGTAGAACAGGTTATCACGAACCTTGAGTCTCTGAAGGGTAAGACAGAATGGCAACCGAATTATCGGGAGCCTGGGGCTGCTCCTGATTTCATTGATCACCAGCGTGACTATGTGCATGAGATCAAAGGCAAAAAGGTTTCCGGTGCCGGCACGGTAACGAATCTGGCCGGCTCACCGTCTTCGTCCAAAGGCAAGGTCCTAATTCTCGCGCCGGGGAGCACGCCTGTTAAGGGGTACAATGTCGTGCTGATCGTCAATCAGGAGGACCGCAGCAGCCTCAAGCCGGGGGACAAGGTGACCTTTACCGGCACCATGGGCAACGTCAGCAACTGGCACGGTGTCAGCATCGATGTGAAAGGTTCGTTCAAGAAGATAAACTGATCATTGACATTGTGCGGTAGGCAGAAGGTTATGCGATACCACATCGACAGGGACTCCCAAGATCCTGATACATACT
The DNA here is from genome assembly GCA_003252075.1 of Nitrospirota bacterium. Lineage (GTDB taxonomy): Bacteria > Nitrospirota > Thermodesulfovibrionia > Thermodesulfovibrionales > UBA6898 > UBA6898. The sequence continues at coordinate 33,288 of QKDO01000041.1, read as the reverse complement.
TCCTGTAGCTGACAGCATTGAGAAGCACTGTAAGACTAAATATAACGAATGGAATTCTTCAGAATTCATAACATCCGGATATCATCAGATAATCCCTATCTGTCTTTGCCGTTGTTGTTTGACAAGTATATGATTTTTTGATAGAAGAATATTAGAGGGAATTATAAAGTACGGTAAGCACACAGAAGGGAGGCAGTGTTATGCAAGACGCATTGGTACAACGAGCTTACACGGCTGTCGTGGAGCATTTTGTAAAGACTGGGCGGTCACCGCACTATACCGAGCTTGCGGGAATTCTCGGGGTGAGACCAGACGAGGCCAGACATGTGCAGCACAAAGCAGCCGAGTCCTCCATAGCCTGCTGGTTTGTTAAAGACACAGACTACGTTGAGTCATGGGCGCCTTTTTCCAACGTGCCGACACATCATCGTGTGACGATCAAGGGGGAGCAGAAGTGGTACGGACAGTGAGGAATCGAAGTGCTGGCCGTGCGCTGGCTTTTCCCTGGTACGGAGATCCATATCAACACCAGTTGCCTGGACTGTGGGCAACCCATCCACATCCGTATGCGTGACGAGGAGATCCTCGAAGTCAATCCACCAACGACCGTAGGTCATATGAATATTCCGTTCGCTAAGGCTTTAACAGGAGAAGTGACTTGGGGCTCGGCTTGAAGCCGCATGAATCTCTTCCGGTCGGAGGAGCACGTGAAGAGTTGGTCGCTTTATGATTCCGTTTCGACTGAGTCCATCATGTCCTTGTCCAATTGGGCAACGGCGTTTAGCGGGCCTCTGCACAGGAATCGTCTACAGCCGGACTATCTCTCTCGACTCAATGAGTATGCATCGGAGCTGATCTTATCGCTGAAGAAGCTGGGCAAGTCGGGACCCTTCTGGACACCGGGATAGCGTTCGCAGTATGACTGAAATTGATCCTGCGCCCAATTTCATGTTACATGTCATGGGACACTAGGGGCAACCTTAGGGACATCAGTACAATGCGGACTTCTTGGTTAAGACACTGACGGACCTTACCAATGGGAGAAAGAATGCGTAACGAACCGCTCTGTTGGATGGCCAATAAAACCGTCGATGCAGTGAGCCCTGACGTTACGCATCATTTCTTTTGGCATACTGTAATAGTTGCGATTCGTAAGACCTGTTGACTCGTCGGTGGCCAAGAGAAAATCGCTATGCAGCTTTAGGGGTGAATGTTACAATGGTTGCCATGAAAGGGCCGGAGGCAATCTTACTTCCTGCACTAAACGGCCTGACGGCATACTCTAACGGTGCGGAGTTCTACTAGAAATCGTTAACGATGGTGTTAAGTGTCCGCTCGAACGACTTTGGTCGCCAATCAATTCAGCGCTCGCTTCTGCAGCCATGCATAGAGGCAGGCAGCTAACAGAACGACGCCTGGCGGGAATTGCTTCCCGGAATTAATCGTTGCGTAACGCGATCACTGTTAGGATAGATAGCGTAAATGGTTAAGGTCCTGATGCACCGAGTAAAACTTTCGAGCGCCTTTGCCGTAGTCCATATGGAAGAGAGGAAACGCCCCACGAGTCACCAATATGACAAATCAAGTTGCCACAAGGTTCAGGAAGTTTCGCCCGATAAAATATCTCTGTTCTTAAGCCCTTAAGCAAAATCGACAATTGACACTGCGAATACAAGCACACTGAGAAGTGACCATGCGAGCGCGGTGGTAAACAGGTCCATTGCCATCTTTTTTATGCCTATGCATTTTCTTGGTCAAACTGGTAGCGTCGCCGAGGCAAATCAATAGTTAGATCCCCTTGCCAACGGTATGGTAAGCACTTTTCATCATCGCAAGCGCTTGATCAATAATATTCGACTGGCCATCATTGGTTAGAACTGTGAAAATTACCATCAGGTCCCCAACGCGCATCATGCCCTGTGTCATGTGTTTAAATTCGCCTGCTTTTGGGGCACGGTCCGTTGCTGTGAAATAATACCCGCTAGCTGCAGTCCCCTTCAGCTCCTTCACCCCGATAGTCTTCTCAACCGCCTGAGGTCTGACCTGTTCCGCTGACTGCCAAACTCTTTGCTTGAGCTGGTCTACGCTCGGAAGTGGAGATCTGCCTTTGCCGGACCAGATGAGGGTGATCAATATATTAAATGGAGCACCGTTTGACTGCGTATAGGTGATAGTGGGAAAGTTGTCGCGAGGCTCTAGATAATCGTCGGACCATGAGGCTGGAGCGCTTAACTGCAGACTTCCATGCCGAGGCAAGGAGTATCGGCGAATCCCACTTTCCTGAACGCTATCGCCGTGGACACTCTTTTCCTTCACCTGAATAGCACTGAGCAGTGACTCTAGAGTGGCTTTTAACTCAGTCACGGGTCTATTGGACGTTATCGAAAGGTGAATATCGATCCATGTCCCCGACTGCAGCCAGTGCGCCCTTATGTGCGTATTGTTGCCGCCTGGCGCCGTTATGTCATAAAGGATTGCATCCCAGTTGCTGATCTTCGTAAACAATACATTCTTGGGCTCTGGGAGACCTCCTCGCTTCCAAGCTTTAGTTTCGTTCTCCCAAAAGGTGTTGATGTTTGTAAAATTCAGATCCGACTCAAACCAGCCGGAAATGATGATGTTGCGAGCCTTATCCTCAAAATAGAAGTACCGTGGGTTGTCTGTGCCCCCGCCGATGCTGCCTTGTTTCAACGACAAGCCCTTCTTAGGTAAAGTCATGAAAAGCTTGCTGATGGGGACCGTCAGTTCATAGGTATTTTCCATTTCATTTATCGCAATAGTTTCTGACTTGGGAGTACTGGCATATGATGTAGCAGAAAAAATCAGAAGTATAATAAATAACCAGGAAAGAATGCGGAGCTTATGCATGTTTATCTGCTTACCCAACATTGTTTTTAATGCATCGTGTGTATTTTCATAATTATAGGGGCAATTGAGGGAAGCGTCAAGGAAAATAGGTTGAAAAATGAGATAGGTGGTGCTCGTGCTTTTTAGCTAATGTTACAATGGATGAAGTGGCTACCTGGCAGGCTATAATTCTTCCTGTAAGTCTCTGCCAAAGGGCGTGATACAATGGTGTGGAGTACACGTGGAAAGCCACAAGGGAGTTGATATGAAGATAAGACACAAATGAAAAAGCATTCAATAAAAAATCGTCTACTATGGTTTTGGAGTCTTTTTTTGGTGTCGGTCTTGGGCTAATAACCGGCCTGATGATAATAGCCTCATTTCGCTTCCTGATATACGCTCTAACTGGATGGGGAGACAGTGGCCCTGAATGGTTTGTTCAGCTCTCCGGCCCAATTTCACTGCATATTATGATTGTAACGACATTTGTCTCTATGCGATGGTCCATAAATGGGATACGAGAATATATACGGCGACAGCAACCTTAAGGTAGGAGGCCGATGGGCAACAATCCTTCCTGAAGTGTTGCGTATGAAGACCTTACCAAATGGTGAAGATTTCTTTTGGTAATCGATACCGACTGCCAATTATACGGATTATACGAAGTTCGCCTATAGTCCTTATTATCAGATTATACGAAATGCCCTTTTTATTCCGGCCCGATATTATTGGTTTTGTATTCACTCACAGAGTTCAGTATGTTATATTTTGACCAATGAACCAGAAAAGCGGGCAGTTCGTATGGTAATTGTTAGACCAGAAGGGGATTAATGATTGATGCTCCCCTTAACATGATTGCAATTCCGATACTATTTCTGTTTAGCTTGCCCGCATTTGCTCCTCTTTCCATTCCTGGTCTGGTCGTTTTGTTTCTCCTTCGCAAATATGTCCATTTGAAGTATGCGTCGAAACTATCCTTGCTGTCCCTCACAGTGATTGCATTCATGTCGCCCATTTTGCTTGAGGGACATGTGCCAATCTTCTTACCTCTGCCTTTCGGGTTATGGGCTGCATTTCATTTTAACAACAAGAACATACTTGGGAAGACCCTTCTTTCAGTCTGCGTCACGATGGTGATCTGTTTTGTTGTAGCGTTGTTTTTCTGGAAAAGAGAAGAGGCAAGGAAGAGGATTGAGAAGATCCCAGGGCACAGTGAGAACGGAAAGGTCTAACCTCGGCATGCAGCGGGTCGCCGAAAGAGCCGGGTCCCGCTGATGCCCACGTTAAACCTTTCTTTTGGTATTCCTCACTTTTTATCCACTATCAATTTTCAATAATTGGAGGTGGAGTCAACATTTCCATAAATACGCGCTAGCACGAGCACGTCACCATGTAACTAACCCCGGACCCGCGCCCGGGGCTTTCAATATGAAATGATATGCCTATCGCTCCGTGGCATTACTGAAGCCTGCCATGGCCGAGTTACCTAAGAAATAATCATCCAGCTGATGGCAAGAGGAGCTGAAAGTATAATGGAATCTCCTTCAAAACTTTATGTATGAAAAGGGCAATGAGCGGCTCACTGCCAATATCACAGTTTATTCTGATGACACATGATCTGAATCACCGCAAATTCCGAAGATCATGAGCTAGGGTTTATGCAGGAAAAACCTCAGCCGATAATGGCAAGCAGGCAATGCTTCATGGTACTATTAACGCGCAATCGGAGAGGCAGGTTGGATGGAAGATAGCAGAAAAACAGTAGAACAGTTTCCCAAAGAACCGGAAACATTGCGTCAGCAGCTTTCAGAGGCCGGATTACAGGAACAATATGAATCAGCCCAGCATTACCGGACGCTGCTGCATAATGTATCAGACGTCATCTATAGCCTTTCGTCGGATGGCATAATCACTTCACTCAATCCGGCGTTCGAGAAGGTCACGGGGCTGTCATGTGCTGACTGGATCGGGAAGAGCTTTACTCAGATAATTCATCCCGATGATCTGCCTCTTGCCCTGGAGAAATTTCTGTCAGCCCTTCGTGGTGACCCTTCTCCCAAGTTTGAATTGCGGACAATCTCGTTGTCAGGCAATTACTTAACAGGAGAGTTTACGACAACGCCGCTGGTGCAGGATGGAAAAATTGTCAAAATACTGGGCATTGTCCGTGACATAACAGAACACAAACAGATGGCGGAAAAACTGAAATCCCTGTCACTGTATGATGACCTCACCGGGCTGTACAACCGTCGCGGCTTCCTTCCACTGGCCGAGAAGTTTCTGGGTCTTGCCAGCCGGCAAAAAAAAGACTTGCTGATGATCTATCTGGACTTGAATGACCTGAAAGCTATTAATGATTCGTGGGGGCATCACGAGGGTGATCAGGCACTCATGGACATTGCGCAGATTCTCAAGAAAACGTATCGCTTTATCGATATTATCGCCCGTATGAGTGGAGATGAATTTGCGGTAATTCCCGTAGGGGCTACAAGAGACGACATTACGAAAGTTACGAGCCGTTTGCAAGAGAACATTGAAATGCATAATGCAGCAAATATAAGGAATTATACGCTGTCGATCAGTTGCGGCGTATCCTATTGCGACCCAGAAAACCCTTGTTCTGTAGATGAAATTATTTCTCGTGCTGACCACATGATGTATGAGCAGAAAAGGCTGCGACGCAAACCTTAGCTCCTAAAGCCATCGTCTTTGGTCTTGCTCTGAGTCGCCCTGATTTCATGTCGTGGTCCCTGGGCATTTCTTCATACATCAACGCACGGGACACTATATTCCCCGAAAAGACGGGCATATACAGACTACCACCTGGCCAGCTCTTTTTTGTCACCACAGCGGCATGATGATTTTCTCGTTATCCCCGGGAATCGACACCAGCGGCTCATGATATAATACTGCAGGTTACCACCCGTAAAAAGGAGGTTTTATGGGCTTTTTCAGCGAATCGGGTCTTCCGGCAAAGCAACTCCTTGATGGAATCACCGTAAAGGCCGTATCAGGTGATAGTACAATGATGACATTCTTTGAGTTTGAAGCAGATGCCGTGATACCGTCACACAGGCATCCCCATGAACAGATTACCTATGTCCTTGAAGGAGAGCTCGAATTTACCGTTGGGGAGGATACCAAGATCCTCGGAAAGGGTGACGGCGTTGTGATCTCCTCCAATCAGGAACATCGCGCAAAAGTTCTGAAAGCACCTGCAAAAGCGGTCGATGCCTGGTATCCTCTGAGGGAAGATTACCTGTGATGCTGATGCGGCTTCATCAGATATTGAATGGAGCCCTTCCGGTAACACGCTGAGCGTATACGTTAACTGCAGCGTTTGCAGGCAAAATAACCCTCGTCATCAGGTGAAAAAAGGAATACAAACACATGAAGAGCTGCACGCAAAAAGTGATGGTCTTGCTCTCTTCGAACTCAGCAGAAAGGTTGTTACTGCCTCAGGGCCTAGAGTCAGATGCAACAGTCTTATGCTGTGTCTCAAGATGCAAAAACCGCTGAGAAGAAAGGGAAGGCGGGCACCACTTTTTTAAGTCCTCCCGGGTTCTTATAAGGATAACGAACAGAGGCTTGAGGTTAGCGCCGGACATTCGACGGCAGCATCAGCACCAGGCCGACATCATGTGGCAGACTCTTCCCTACATCCGAACCGCAGGGGGCGCTGCTGCCGGACGGATTAGCTGTTTGGTCAGGCCCCAGTGTTGGAAAGTCGTTCGTTAAATGAGTAAAATATACGCATGAAAAAAATTATCGTTATACCTGTCCTTTTTGTCCTCCTGTCCGTTACTGCGGCATTCTCCCTGCCGGTCAATGAATACCTGCTCGACAATGGTCTGAAGGTGCTGATCCTTGAGGACCACAAGGCACCGACCGCCACCTTCCAGATCTGGTACCGCGTGGGCTCCCGCAACGAAAGAAGCGGTAAGACCGGCCTGAGTCATCTTCTGGAGCATATGATGTTCAAGGGTACAAAGGAACATGGGCCAAAGACCTTTTCCCAGACCATCCAGAGGGCAGGGGGAATGGACAACGCCTTCACCTCGCGGGATTACACCGGCTACTTCGAACTGCTCGCCTCTGACCGCATCACCCTGCCCATTGACCTCGAGGCAGACCGCATGCAGAATCTCGTCCTGACCAGGGATGCCGTTCTTTCCGAGCGGGATGTGGTCACGGAAGAGCGCAGGCTCCGCACCGAGGACGATCCGCAGAGCTTTGTCTTCGAAGAGGTCATGGCTGCGACGTTCAAGAACCATCCCTACCGCTGGCCGGTCATCGGATGGATGTCCGATCTCAGGACCCTGAACCCTGATGACCTGGTGGAGCATTACCGCACCTATTATGCGCCGAACAACGCCGTAATCATTGTTGTGGGCGATGTCGACCAAAAGAAGATATTGGAGAAGATCAGGATGTCCTTCGGCAGCATCTCTGCCGGCCCGCCCGTCCCGGCAGTCACCTCTACTGAGGACGATCAGAAGGGCGAACGCAGGGTCTATGTGAAAAAAGAGGCTGAGCTTCCGTATATCATGACAGCTTATAAGGTGCCGAGCCTCTCCCATGAGGACGGCTTTGCGCTTGACGTGCTCGGCAGCATCCTGTCTGACGGTAAGAGTTCGCGCTTTTATCGTGCGCTCGTATACGACCAGCAGATAGCACTTTCTGCCTGGGCAAGCTATGAGGGCCTGTACAAAGACCCGTTCGTCTTCCTTACCGGTGCAACCGCTGCACAGGGAAAGAAGATCGAGGATGTAGAGCAGGCGCTGCTGGAAGAGATCGAAAAGATTAAGAAGACACCGCCCTCCGGGCAGGAGGTGCAGCGGGCGAAGAACCAGGTAGAGGCATCCTTCGTCATGCAGCAGGACTCGATCTACATGCAGGCCAGGACCATCGGCACGTTCGAGATGACCATGGGCTGGAAGTTCGTTGACTCCTATCTGGAAGGTATACGCAAAGTGACTGCAGAAGATGTCAGCCGCGTTGCGCAGAAATATCTTATTGATGATCAGAAGACCACCGGCATCCTGATCCCTACACCCAAGGAAAAAGGCTCATGAACAAGTACCGCGTCCTCACCAGCATAGCCGCACTAGGTATCCTGATCCTGTCTCTTGCAGCACCGGCTCCGGCCACGCAGCTTGCAGAGCGGGAAATCCTTCCCAACGGCATGGTCGTCCTTCATTCCGGCCGGCATTCGGTCCCGATGGTATCGGTCGTCATGGCAATCAAGGCGGGCAGCATTTCTGAGCCCGCCGCAAAGGCAGGTCTTGCCTATCTCACCGCTGCCCTTCTGACCGAGGGTACACAAAAGCGTTCTTCCCGGGAGATCAGTGAAGCGATCGAGTTTGTCGGCGGTTCACTCAGCGCATCTGCCGGTGCTGACTATACCACGGTTTCGCTTACCGTACTGAAAAAGGATATCGAGCTCGGCTTCGATCTTCTCTCCGATATCGTCCTGCATCCGGCATTCCAGGAGGAAGAGATCACCAGAAAGAAGACGATAACCGTGAACTGGCTTATCCAGCAGAACGAGGACCCCGGCGCCGTTGCCTCCATCGCGTTTTCAAAGGCTGTCTTCGGAGAGCATCCCTACAGCAGGCAGGTGCAGGGCACGATCGAGACCATCCCTTCCATAACCCGCCAAGATCTGGTCGATTTCCACGAAGCCCATTATGCGGCGAACAACACGATCGTTTCGGTTGTCGGGGATATCAGCAAGGACGAACTGAAGCTGCTGCTGAACCGATATTTCGGTGATTGGCAGCAAGCGAAGATAGCAGAGAATGCCCTGCCCGCCGCAGAAAAGAAAAAGGGCCCTGCTGTCATCAAGATCGACAAAGATCTTACGCAGACGAACATTATCCTTGGCCATCTCGGCATTGCCCGCGGCAACCCTGATTACTACGCGGTCTTGGTGATGAACTATATCTTGGGGGGAGGAGGCTTTGCGTCCCGCCTTATGGACAACATCCGGGACAATCGCGGACTCGCCTACGATGTTCACAGCTACTTTTCCGCGAGCAGATATGGCGGAAATTTCCAGGTTGGTCTCCAGACAAAAAATGAATCTGCCAACACGGCCATCGGAGAGGTCATACGAGAGATGAAGAGAATACAGACAGAACCGGTAAGTGACAAGGAGCTTGCCGATGCCAAATCCTATCTCACCGGCAGTTTCCCGCTGCGCATCGACTCGAATAGTAAGATAGCCGGCTTCAATCTCGCCGTCGAATATTACGGCCTTGGCCTCGATTATGTCGACCGGTATCCTGCCGTCATCAACGCAATCACCAAAGAGGACATCCTGCGGGTGGCGCAACAATATCTGGATCCCGCCAATTATGTTCTGGTCGTCGTCGGCAATCTTGATAAAGCTGATCTGAAATACTAGGCTCACCTTACCTCTTGAAGCAGCATGCTCTGCCGGCGTCATGCTCCTGCTTGAATATTTGTCGCCTTAACGATAGAATGAATCACCTTGAAAATCATCGGCAAACGCAGCGAAATTGATGCATTTCTCAGGAAACTTGAGTCTCGGAATGCAACCGTTGACAGGGCCATCACCCGCGCTGTTGAGGACATCCTCTCGAACGTGCGGCGCAACGGCGACGCTGCGGTCCTGAAGTATACGCGCAAATTCGACAATAGGAAGGCAGCCCGGCTCCGGGTAAGCGCTTCGGAGATCACCCGCGCTGCCCGCAAAGCTGATCCGAAGATCATGAAGGCATTCGCAATTTCTGCCCGGCGCATACGGAGCTTTCATGAGATGCAGAAAGAGCGCTCCTGGTCCTTTACGGAAGGCGACACCATTCTTGGTCAGGCAATACGGCCCCTCAAGAGAATCGGCGCATACATTCCGGGAGGCAAGGCCGCCTATCCGTCCACCGTTCTCATGAACGTCATTCCTGCTCAGGTTGCCGGCGTTAAAGAGGTCGCAGTCTGCGTTCCAATGCCCGAAGGTTACATGAACCCCTATGTTATGGCCGCGATAGAGATGCTCGGCGTAACCGAGGTTTACCGGATCGGCGGCGCACAGGCAGTCGCTGCCCTTGCATACGGAACCAAGAGCATCCCTAAGGTCGACAAAATCGTCGGCCCCGGCAACATCTACGTGGCCACGGCAAAAAAGATGGTCTTCGGCATCGTTGACATCGATATGGTTGCCGGCCCGAGCGAGATCCTCATTATCGCCGACAGCTCAGCGCGGCCTTCGTTTGTCGCAGCAGATATGCTGAGCCAGGCCGAACATGACGAGTTCGCCTCAGCAGTTCTTGTCACTGATACCAGCATGCTCGCCGCAGCAGTTTCCGAAGAGATCAGGGTCCGGCTCAAGCAACTCAGGCGCAAAGAGATAGCAAAGGCCTCTTTAGATGCCTATGGTGCGATTATTGTCACCCGAAACATCAGGGATGCGGTAAATCTCTCGAACACCATAGCACCGGAACATCTGGAGGTCATGACCAGAAAGCCAATCGATATCGTGCCCATGATAGAGAATGCAGGGGCAGTCTTTCTCGGCCCCTGGAGTCCTGAAGCGCTGGGAGATTATTCTGCAGGTCCTAATCATACGCTGCCGACAGGCGGAACGGCACGATTTTCATCTCCCCTCGGGGTATACGACTTCTACAAGCGGTCGAGCATGCTCGGGTTTACGCGGGAAGGTTTCTTCCGCCTCGCCGGCGTCGTTGAGGCCATAGCGGACGTTGAAGGGCTGGAAGCGCATGGCAATACCATCAGGGTGAGAAAAGAGCAGCTTCTGAAGCAAAAACGTGAAAAACAGACAGGAAGGAAAAGAGCATGAAGAATAACAAAAAGACACTCCGGATCGGGCTGCCAAAGGGAAGCCTTCAGGAGTCGACATTAAAACTCTTCAGAAAAGCCGGATATCATATCTCGGTATCCGGCCGTTCCTATTATCCGGTATTCGATGATGCAGAGGTCGAGGCCATGCTCATTCGGGCTCAAGAGATGGCACGCTATGTCGAAAACGGGATACTCGACTGCGGCCTGACAGGGTATGACTGGATCAGGGAACAGAACGCCGATGTCAAAGAAGTGGCTGAGCTGAACTATGCAAAGGAGGGCCTTCGTCCTGTACGGTGGGTCATCGCCGTTCCGAATGAGTCCCGGATCAGGACCATCAAGGACCTGAATGGCAAGAGAATAGCTACCGAGCTTGTCGGCTTTACCAAACGGTACCTGAAGGCGAAAAAGATCCGGGCAGAAGTCGATTTCTCCTGGGGCGCCACTGAAGTAAAACCACCCCATCTTGCTGATGCCATTGTAGAGCTTACGGAAACGGGATCTTCCCTCCGCGCCAACAACCTCAGGATCGTGGAAACTATCCTCGAGTCGAGCACCCGCTTCATCTCTAACAAGAAAGCCTGGCAGAATGCATGGAAGCGTCAGAAGATGGAAAACCTTGTCATGCTTCTCAAGGGTGCCTTGGCGGCAGAGGAGAAGGTCGGCATGAAGATGAATGTCCGGCAGACAGATCTCAAGCGGGTTTTGAGCCTTCTGCCCGCAATGCATTCGCCGACTATATCTCTCCTGTCCGATGAAGGATGGTATGATCTCGACGTTGTGATAGACGAAAAAAAGGTCCGTGAGCTTATCCCGAAGCTGAAAAAAGCCGGTGCTTCGGGCATTGTAGAATATCAGCTGAACAAGGTGATTCCCTGACATTTTTCCCGGGATTTTCATTGACAAGTATCAAGGTTTTACGGTAAACTTTTTGACTTAAGAGGGCATATTAATGCCGAATTCAATCATTGAAGGGGGGTAAAGGATTGCATGCTTTAGGTACCCATCTATTGGTGGAATTGAGGGATTGTAACCCTAAGATTATCAAGGATCTCGCTAAAGTCAAGAATGCACTGGTCTCAGCAGCGAAAGAAGCAAAAGCCACGATCGTAGACATCTCCTTCCATGAGTTCAACCCTTTCGGGATAAGCGGTATGGTGATCATTGCCGAATCCCATCTCTCGATCCATACATGGCCGGAATACTCCTATGCAGCCGTGGACATCTTCACCTGCGGTGACCTGATCAAGCCTGAGGTGGCAGCATCGTTTCTCATAAAAGAGTTCGAGAGCAGGACGCCGTCGATCGTGGAGCTCAAGAGGGGCATCCTGTCACCGGCGAACAAAAAGCTCCCGCACAAGATCACGGATACTGCGCTCGTGGCGATCTGATCTCCGGGAAGTCTTAGGAAAACATAGATAGGCTTTTTTGGAAACAAAAAAGGCGGGGTAGCTGTTCTTACCCTGCCTTTTTCTTTGTCTTCCCGCCTAGACCGCGGCCGTGCTTCTGTCGGTAAGTGCCGCAATGCCGGGCAGTTCCTTGCCTTCGAGCAGCTGCAGGGATGCACCTCCCCCGGTAGAGATAAACGAAAGAGCATTGGTCACACCTGCCCGGTGAACAGCGAGGGCCGTGTCTCCGCCGCCCACAATAGTGAGGGCATAGGCATCTGCAACAGCATTGGCGATCGCATAGGTGCCACGCGAGAAAGCGTCAACCTCGAATACCCCCATAGGGCCGTTCCAGAGGATCGTCTTGGCGTTCTCCAGCGCCTCGGAGAAAAGCTTTACCGTAGCAGGACCGATATCCAGCGCCTTCCAGCCCTTCGGTATCTCAAGCGTCGGGACGATCTTGGTCTCTGCACCCGGCTCCAGGTTATGCGCAATAACACAGTCAACGGGGAGATAGAACTTGATCCCCGCTGCCTTGAGGTTTTTTCTGATCCGCTCCGCGGTCTCGATCATTTCGGTCTCAACAAGAGAGTCTCCCACCTCATTTCCCATGGCCTTGATGAAAGTAAATGCCATACCGCCGCCCACAACGACCTTGTCCACTTTATCTTCAAGGTGCTCCAGAACACCGATCTTCCCTGAGACCTTTGCACCGCCCAGTATTGCAACGAAGGGCCGGATAGGGTTATCCACCACACCCTTGAGATATTCGATCTCCTTTTTCATGAGAAAGCCGGCTGCTGACGGAAGGAACTTCGTGATGCCGACGGTCGAGGCATGCGCCCTGTGCGCTGCCCCAAATGCGTCGTTGATGAAATAATCGGCAATGCCAGCGAGCTTTTTCGAGAACTCCTCATCATTCTTCTCTTCTTCGGGATGATATCGCAGGTTCTCCAGGAGAACAACGTCGCCGTCCTTCATCTTCGCGACAAGGTGCTCTACCTGGGAGCCGATGCAGTCGGGGGAGAAGATCACATCCTTGTCAAGAAGCCGCTGCAGCCTCTTGGCGACCGGGGCGAGGCTGAACCGCGGATCCGGCTTTCCTTTGGGCCTGCCGAGGTGCGAGGCAAGGATCACCCTTGCACCCTCATCGATCGCATAGTTGATCGTGGTAAGGGTTGAGCGGATCCGGCTATCGTCTGTTATCCGGAGGTGCTCGTCAAGAGGGACATTGAAGTCGGCACGGATAAATACCCTCTTTCCTTTTAGCCGCAGCTCATCGATCGAGAGCTTTCCTAACACGTCCTTGATCGGCATCGGATTCCCATTCATCTTGGCCATTGGTTATCCTCTTTTTTTATTGATGAAGGTGATCAGGTCCCTCAGGCGTGAACTGTATCCCCACTCATTGTCATACCAGGAGATGACCTTTACCATGTTACCTTCCATGACCTTGGTGAGCGTGGCATCGAAGATCGAGGAATGGGCATTGCCGTTAAAATCGACGGAGACAAGCAGCTCATCACAATACTGGAGGATGCCCTTCATCGGCCCATCCGCCCATTTCTTCATGGCGGCGTTGACCTCCTCTGCGGTCACATCTTTCCGAAGCTCAGCAACGAGGTCAACAACCGAGACGTTCGGCGTCGTCACCCTGATCGCAAACCCATCGAGTTTGCCCTTCAGCTCAGGCAGCACGAGGCCGATGGCCTTTGCGGCTCCCGTCGTCGAGGGGATCATCGAGACAGCGGCAGCACGGGCCCTTCTTACATCCTTATGCGGAAGATCAAGGATTCTCTGGTCATTGGTATAGGAGTGGACCGTCGTCATAAGACCCCGGACAATACCGAACTCCTTGTGCAGGACCTTTGCGATGGGAGCGAGGCAGTTCGTTGTACAGGACGCATTCGAGATGATTTTGTGCTTTGCAGGGTCCAGGGTTTCGTCATTGATGCCGAGACAGACCGTGATGTCAGGTTCCTTCGCCGGAGCCGAGATAATGACCCACTGCGCTCCCGCAGCAATATGCTTTTCGGCGCCTGCCCTGTCGGTGAAGCGGCCGGTAGACTCGATAACTACATCAACCTTCAGGTCTTTCCAGGGAAGCTTTTCCGGTGAGGTCTCTGCCGATATTTTGATCTCCTTTCCGTCAACGATAAGGCTGCTGTCTTTTGCCTTCACGTCGGCATTGAATATGCCGTGCACCGAGTCATACTTGAGGAGATGCGCAAGCGTAGGTGCATCGGTGAGGTCGTTGATTGCAACAATCTCAAAGGCGGTCACCCCCTTGCTCGTCCTGAAGAAATTCCTCCCGATCCTTCCGAATCCGTTGATTGCTACGCGCAGTGCCATAAAAAAACCTCCTTAGAAAGCATATTTAAAGATATTCAAAACCATTCCGGTCATGAGCTTGGGATAGAAATAGGTCGATTTCGGCGGCATCCGCAATGCGGCAAGCGCAACCCGCTCAACATCGTAAACACCTGTGGGGTTCAGGAAAAAAGCCGCCTTGAACTCTCCGGAACGCACCGCCTGCAGACACTTCTGCACATCCATCTCGTAAGAGACCGCCTCGATGTCCAGGAGCTGCTTGAAGATGAAATCATGCAGCACCGTTACATCGAGATCCTTAAGCGCCGGCGGCACGCCATGGATACCCTCTCCCCGGTAGCTGAGTCGATACCAGACATCTCCTCCGGCATAATAACCGTACACATCCCTTCTGCCAGCGATCGCCGCAGGGATATCGTCACTCATGGTCATTTTCTCTAGGTCAAAATCAGCGGAGAGCTGATCGAGGGCATCTTCAGGAAGATCCTTCACCAATCGGTGTGTCGGAAGAATGGTAAGCCCTTCGTCAGCCATGTTCGCCAGGAACATGAGCACATAATCATACGGCATAGGTCTCCCGGAGAATCCTGCCGTATTCCGCATCTCCCGCTGATACTCAAGGGCTGTTTCATAGCGGTGATGGCCGTCGGCAATAAAGATCGCCTTGCCGGCAAGTTCAGCCGATATCGTCTTGACTGCTTCTGTCTCCTCTATTTTCCAGAGGCTATGAACAGCCCCGCCATTGTCCCTTGCCTCGATATACGGCTTTGTTCCTGCCTTCTCCTCAAGCAGCGTCGACGTCTTCTTCTCCGGACTGTTATAAAGAGAAAATATTGGACTGATATTAGCCTCACAGTATCTCATCAGATCCAGCCGGTCTTTCTTGGGCTTGGAGTGGGTATACTCGTGCGGATGGATATTGCCTTTTCCCAGAGCCTCCAGCTTTACCAGGCCGAGGCATCCTCGTAATGTCAGCGATTTCCCCTGCATGGTATAGGCCACCTCATATGCATAGAACCCAGGAGTACTGCTCGTGACAAGGACTTCGTCCTTCAGCCAACGTTCGAGGGATGCCTTCGCCCTTGAGTACCGGTTCTCCTGCCCATCATCACCGGGATTTTTCTTTCCAAAGTCGATCCTGACAATGTTATAGGGGCTCTTTTCGTAGAGCTCCTGCTGATACTCCGGGGTGATGATATCGTACGGAGGCGCAAGAAGCTCCTCTCCCGAGCTTCTTGACACCTTTGGAACATTGAACAGAATCCCCCTGAAAGGGATCGCTTCAGCCATTACGGTTGTTCTCCGTGGGATAAAAAGATTTGCTATTTTAGCATGCAGATTATGCTTAATTCCAGCGCGGGACAGAAGGATTTATCAATGCGCTCATTTAAAAAAAGCGGTTGCTTCCTGATAAGAGAATTTACTTCTTCGTTGCCGAGATCAGAACGGTTTCATCAAGAAGCGTGCGTTTAGCCTCTCTGAATCCGGCCTTTTTTATCCAGCCTATCATCTCCCGGGGTGTATAGGTCCTCCCTCCCGGGGTATTGACCAGCATATTGATGGCAAACAGGGCGCTCCAGGGAGGAGCTGTGCGCGTCTCATCGAGAAGGAACTCCTGCACTACGACCTTACCGCCGGGATCCAGCGCCTCATGGCTCTTTCTGAGCATGGCTATGCACGCTGCGTCATCATACGCATGAAAGATCTGCGAGATAAAAATGAGGTCATAGCCCTTCCCCATGTCATCGCGGGTAAAATCGCCCGGCAAAAATCTGACCCTGTTGGACAGGCCTGACCGAAGAATGAGTTTCCGCGCGATCTTCAGGGTGTCGGGGAAGTCCATAATCGTGACCTGTATGCCTTTCTGCGCAAGGGCCATGGCATAGGTGCCCGGGCCTCCCCCAAGGTCAAGGACTTTTGTTACGCCCCGCAGATCAAGGGCAGCCAATACCTTCGCGACCTTGAGAAGGGCAAGATTATGCATGCCGAGGATGAAAGCCCTGTGGTCATGTGCCCTCCGGCAGGGTTTCCCGGTCTTCATGACCGTATCGAGTTCTGACCAGTTATCCCAGAGCGTGCTGTAATGGCGGATAATATCGCCCTGG
Organism: Nitrospirota bacterium; assembly: GCA_003252075.1. Lineage (GTDB taxonomy): Bacteria > Nitrospirota > Thermodesulfovibrionia > Thermodesulfovibrionales > UBA6898 > UBA6898. The sequence continues at coordinate 16,796 of QKDO01000041.1, read as the reverse complement.
TATTCGGGTTTACCGGAAACAAGGTAACGGGATGCTGCAGCTGCATTTTGATAAACGCCCTTCTTTTTTTTGAGAAGGCCGATGGCGACGAGGCTGTTCAGCAGAAGCTCTGTTGCGCGGACATCTGCCGGGAGCGTTCGTGAAAGCACCAGTGCTGTTTTGCCGGGGGCGGCAAGGCGGTCAAAGACCCGGAGATTGTTTGCGGTGAGGATCACGCGGGAGACAAAGAAGGAAGACACCTGCCTTAGCCAGGGAAGGTCTTTCCTCCTTTCAGGCTGTTTCATCAGAGCAGCTGGGTGTTGATCTTGACCTTCATCTTCGTCTTGAGGCCTTCCACATACGCCTGAACGATCTTTTCCTTTGCGGCGTTCATCATAGCGTCCCTGATCATCTTCTTTGTCTGCTCGTCAGCAGAGACGGCGTCAAGGTTTGCATCAGCGGCAGGTGCCGATGTCTGGATAAGCCGGGTCATCTTTCCGATCACCAGCTCCTCGCGCTTTTTCGCTTCATAGGCCCCCGGCGAGAGCTGGGAAAAGCGCAGGACGTTCTGGTAAACACCGCTGTCAAACACGCCATCCTTCATGAACGCAGGCTCGTTCATGACCGCCTCTTGCAACTCATTGTCGCTTACCGTAATCCCGTTCTCCTCGGCAGCGATAAGCAGCACCGTCTGGCTGATGAGGCTATCGATCGCCTTTTCCTTGATCTTCAGCTTCTTCTGCATCTCTTCATCGAACTTGTCCTTGTAGAGATCACGGTAGAACTTATACATGCCATCATAGACCCGTGCATAGTCCCGGACCGATATCTTGTATTTCCCCACTTCTGCAATGGTCTCGGCATTGCTCGACTTGTCAACCGTGCCCACGCCCCAGAAAATAAACGAAAGGATGACAACAAAGAAAAGTACATAGAAGTATTTGGCATGGTACCGCATCGTTTTGAGCATCTATTTACTACCTCCAAACCTGATCATGGTATTATGCTGCGGTCGGGGATGAAAAGATTCCCGGCTCAGTGCTGGTCTTCAAACCTGATGTCGAGGTCCCGTTCCGGAACAATCGTGGAGACCGCATGCTTGTAGACAAGCTGCTGGCTTACGTCCTTCAGAAGTATGACAAAGCTGTCAAAGCCCTTGATCGTTCCCTTCAGACGAACGCCGTTGGTGAGATACACGATGACCGGCATCTTATCCTTCCGGAGCTGATTGAGATAATTGTCCTGCAGACTCTGACTTTTCGTTGTGGACATCCCCTGTCTCCCTTAAGTTTATATTTAATATATGATATTTTCTTTTACCATAAATTATTTGCGCTAATTATTCAAGCGGATTAATCCCCGCGTGTCGAGCCAAAGTAGAAATGTCCGATATTCATGCAACAACCTTTTTCCGTTTATTGCTCACATAGAGCAGTCTTCTCCAGGGGTGATCTTTGGGTAGCGGGATGGCCTTCCTCCGGGGCAGTTGGTGAGCTTCTTTCTGAGGTTTCTCCGTTCTTATGATAATTTCTCGGTTATGGGCAATCGTACAGTCATTACGGACTGTTCTTTCCGTCTTGATGCAGAGGATCCTGTTGAGATTCAATCCCTTGGGGACTGCTGCTTTGGCGATGCTGCTTATGCCTCTGAGCCGCATCTCTTTGACCAGACGGTCCTGTGAAGGGTATCAAAGAGCCGCGCAACCCTCCCTTTTGCCTGCGGTGCGTGGGCATGGATCAGTCTCCTACCCCCAGCCCTGTTAAATCCACTCAGGGGCTCTGTACCGTTTAGCTCATCTGCAATGGTCGGCTTCCCCGTAGCGGTCTTTTCGGGGCCGCCACTGACGGTGCTGCCTGCCTTTACGCTTCTACCATAGCCCTGCCGCTATCAGCCATATACGAAGGGTTTCATCGCTTATGCTGATGCCATCTCTCTCAAGAAGCTTCTCCTGGACCAGGGTCGGCCCAAATCCCTCGTAGTTCTGCCGGTAAAGTTCTATATACTCGCTCTTTGAGCTCTTCCGGATACTTTCGGTTCGATGCTCTGCCCCACGACCCCGGCAGCTCCTTCCTCTCTTATCCGCCTTACCACCCTCCGTACCTGCCGATCGCCCAATGAAAGCATCTCTGATGCTTCTGCCTGCCTGATCGATCCTTCCACGACTTTCTCTACGATCTGCAGCCGCTTCAGTTCCCTCTGGCTTGCCATGATTATGTCCTTTCCCGCCATCCATGCCTCCTTCGTTTCAGCATGGTAGCTTCTCAATATCAGGACATTTCTACTTTGCCTATTTAGGACATTTTCATTTCGGCGTTACAGCGGATTAATCCCCGCGTCCCCGTACCACCATCAGTGCAGCGCTGACCTGGCTGGCAATGCTCCTGCTGTCGTGCAGGCCAGTCACATCGATCCAGTGAATGCCGGCTTCTTGTCCGAACCAGGTAAGCTGTCTCTTCGCATATCTCCGCGAGTTGCGCTTGATCAGGCGCACTGCCTCCTCCATGCCTATCTCATGACCAAGAAAACGCGCAAGCTCTTTGTAACCGATCGCCTGGAGCGGGGTCCTGTCCGGCTTCATGCCGAGGATTTTTTCAACCTCCTCTATCAGCCCCTGCTTCAACATGGAGTCCACGCGTTCGTCGATCATGGCATAGAGCTCTTTTCTCTCCCGCGTAAGGCCGATCTTCACAAAATTATACGGCAGCGGCTGGGTAAGTTCTTTTTGAAAGGATGAAATGGTACTACCGCTCTTTATGCAAACCTCAATGGCGCGTATGATGCGGCGCAGGTCGTTCCGTTCGATCCTGCAAGCTGCAGCAGGGTCGATGCTGCACAGGAACTCGTACAGGGAGCCCTTCTGCTCCTGTTCCCTGGCAAGAAGGCCATCCCGTAATTCTGCGTCTGTTGAAGGACCGATGAACAGTCCCCGCGTCATTGCTTTGATATACAGCCCTGTGCCGCCCACAACAAGGGGCGTTTTCCCCTCCTGATGCAGACGTTCCATTATCGGCCGGACCTCGACAATATACCGCCCGGCGCTGTAAGACACTACGGGATCGACGATATCGATCATATGATGTCTCACCGCGGCCCGTTCCGCCGGTGATGGTTTCGCTGTTCCGATATCCATATGCCGGTATATCTGCATAGAGTCAGCGCTTATGATCTCGGTATGGAGTTCCCGGGCAAGGATCATCGCTGCGCCGGTCTTGCCAACACCGGTCGGGCCAAGGAGGACAATGACGCTTTTCATTTTCGCTTGAACAGCTTGTCCAGGTCGTGGAGAGAGTAAAAGATCCGCGTAGGTCTTCCGTGCGGACACTGGTCAGGGTGTTTGGTGCTGTCAAGGTCTTCCAGAAGCCGGGTCACCTCTTCTGCTGAAAGGATCTTTCTGCCCCGCACGGAACTGTGGCAGGCTATCCGCGCAGCAAGGTCGTGACGGAGCGGCTTTGCCGCTGTATGCTCGTCGAGGAGCCCGGCCGCGATATCCGGGAGGATGCCCGGGATATCTGCGTCCTCGATCTCTGCAGGAACAGACCTGACCAGGATCGTGTTCTTCCCGAATTCATCGATCTCAAAGCCTAGGGTCTTCAGCAGCTCGCTGTTTCGGATAAGGATCCCGTATTCCTTTCCTGTGACCTGCACCTGCCGCGGGAACAGGAGCTGCCGGGATGATGATTCCCCACTGTTCAGCAGCCGCTCGAAGAGGATTCTTTCGTGCGCGGCATGGTGGTCAATGACCGTAAGGCCGCCTCTGCCGGAAACAGCAATGAAGGTTCCTCCCAGATAGATGTAGGGAAGCGACGGCCGGTAGGCAAACTCGAGATTCTCGGAGACTGCCGGCATTCCCGCAGAAAATGACTGCGCGTCGATTTCCCTGTCATCAGCACCCGGCTGGCTGAACTCCCGGACATATTCCCTGCGCTCCTGTTTCACCGCATCGCGCAGGTGAGCGACAATGAAGCGGTAGACGGCCTCTTTATCCTCAAATCGTACCTCCCGTTTCGTCGGATGCACATTAAAGTCGACCTTTTGCGGATCAAGACGGAGATAGAGAAAATACAGCGGGTGCTTGTCAGGAGGAAGGATGCCCTCATATGCCCGGTACACGGCATGGGACACAGACTGGTCCTTTATCGGCCTCCTGTTCAGAAAGATGAACTGGTGTGACCGGGTATTGCGGAAGCTGCTGCTGGTCGAAACGAACGCCTGCATCTCGAGGCCTTCCGTGGCAGCTGCGGTCTCTGTCAGGCCTGCAAGGAACTCCTCGCCGTACACCTGCATGATCCGTTCCCTGAGTCCGGCTGCCTTTGCCAGGCTGACCGTCTCGTTATTGTCGACGATCAGCGAAAACGCTGTCTCGGGGTTCGACAGCCCCTCCTTCGTCACTGCGTCAATAATATGAAAAAGCTCTGTGCTTTCTGTCTTGAGGAATTTCCTGCGCGCCGGGGTATTGAAGAAAAGGTCCCTCACCTCCACGGACGTCCCTGCTGCGGGGGCATCCTTTGTCTCCTTGAGCTCCCCCCCCTGAAGTTCCATGGCAGTACCCGCGGCACCTTTTCGCCCGGTAATGATCTTCATGCGCGATACCGCGGCGATCGAAGGAAGCGCCTCACCGCGGAACCCGAGCGTCCTGATATTGAAAAGATCGTCATATTCCCGGATCTTGCTGGTTGCATGCTGCCGGAAACAGAGGAGGGCGTCTTCCCTGTCCATGCCCGTCCCGTTGTCGGTCACCCGGATCATGCGCTTGCCCCCGTGGCCCACCTCGACCGTTATCTCGGTGCTGCCGGCATCGAGCGCGTTCTCAATAAGTTCCTTCACAATCGAGGCTGGTCGTTCGATAACCTCGCCTGCAGCTATCTTGTTGCAAAGTTCCGGGGAAAGGATGCTGATCTGCGGCATAAGACATTGTAAGGATTGGCATGTCCATTTCGCAAGAGCACATACCGGCGCAGTCCTAGCATAGGCGTCCCTGCATCCCCTGTTGCGTCTTTTCAAAAGGATCTGCATTTTTGTATGCTAAACGCAGCGGACATGAAAAAATCTCTGCCCATAAGGGAGGCTGTTCTGATGGACATAAAGGCATATGTGCTCGCAAAGGCCGGGGAGGCGCGTGCAGGCGCCCGATCACTCGCAAAAGCTTCTTCGCAGCAGAAGAATGACGCTCTCCTGGGTATGGCAGGAGCAATCAGGAAGCGTTCCCGGGAGCTGATCCGGGAAAACGCAAAAGACATTGCCTTTGCCCGTGAAAAAGGTCTCTCCCGCGCCATGATCGACAGGCTCACCCTCACTTCGAAGCGCATCAATGAGATGGCGCAGGGGCTTGCCGAGGTGGCGGCCCTCCCCGATCCTGTCGGGGAAGTGATCAGAATGTGGCAGCGGCCGAATGGCATGACCGTCGGCAGAATGCGGGTGCCGATCGGTGTGATCGGCATCATCTATGAGTCGCGGCCGAACGTAACGGCCGATGCAACAAGCCTCTGCCTCAAGGCAGGCAATGCGGTCATCCTGCGCGGCGGTTCTGAAGCCGTACACTCGAACAAGGCAATCGTGAAGATACTTCGTGATGCCGCGAAACAGCACGGTATCCACCAGGGTGCGATCTCCTTCATCGATCTGGTGGACAGGACCGCGGTCATGGAGATGCTGAAGCTCGAGGGGATCATTGACCTCATAATACCGCGGGGCGGTGAAGGTCTTATCCGGGCCGTGACGGAAAACTCCCGAATACCGGTGCTCAAACATTACAAGGGTGTCTGCCATGTCTTTGTCGACAGGGACGCTGACCTGCAGATGGCCGAGGACATCTGCTTCAATGCTAAGGTGCAGCGGCCGGGGACCTGTAATGCCATGGAGACCATGCTCATCGATAAAGGGATCGCCAGGCGCTTTCTGCCGGGAATGATCAAACGCTTCAGAGATGCGGGTGTCGTGGTCAAGGGATGCCCTGAAACGAAAAAAATTGTGCCCGCAGTCGAGACGGCCACGGACCGTGATTTCTATAATGAATATCTCGACCTGATCCTGAATGTGAAGGTCGTGAAGGACATGGACGCCGCCATGGAACATATCGCCCAATACAGCTCGGCACATTCTGACGCGATCGTGACGAAGGATTACGCAAAAGGCCTGCGATTCCTGCGTGAAGTGGACTCATCTGCCGTGCTTATCAATGCCTCGACCCGCCTGAACGACGGTTTCCAGTTCGGCCTGGGCGCCGAGATTGGCATTTCCACAGACAAAATCCATGCGCGCGGTCCTATGGGGCTTGAGGAACTGACCTGCACAAAGTTCATTGTCTTTGGTAGCGGCCAGCTGCGGGAGTGACCGGCAGGATGCCCGATGCCGGCGGTCAGATCCGGGATGCTGGATAGCAAATGCACGAAAAAGAGATAGCATGGAACACCTTCAGTTGTTATCCTGCATCATGATCATATGAACATCGGCATTTTGGGCGGCACCTTCAATCCGGTTCATTTCGGGCACCTGCGCGTTGCTGAAGAGGCGCGTCAGTCTGCGGACCTCAGCAGGATAATCTTCATCCCTTCAGGCAATCCACCGCTGAAAACAGGCGACATAGCTGCTGCACGGCACAGGCTGACAATGACACGTCTTGCCGTACAGGGAAACCCGTTCTTCGAGGTGCTTGACATCGAATGCAGGAGAAGACACAAATCCTATACCGTAGATACGATGCGCAAGCTGCGAGAAATCTACCCGCTCGACCGCCTTTTTTTCATGCTCGGCATCGACGCGTTCCTTGATATTCCGAACTGGTACCAGCCTGACATTCTGGTTCGGCATACGGACTTCCTTATCCTTTCGCGGCCCGGATGCAGGTTCGCAGACCTTTCCGCCTCCCCCTACCTTTCCATAAACAAGAATATTCTCAGGAGTCTCGATGCGAGGACCCTGCCATCGCATACCATCCCGTTTGAGGGCAATAACGCGGTCACCCTGCTGAACGTCACGCCGGTCGCCATTGCGGCAACAGATATCAGGACCCTTGCAGCACAAGGGAAAAGCATAAAATACCTGTTGCCAGCTGAGGTTGAATCCTATATAATTCTTGAAAACCTGTATGGATCCGGCAAAAGAAGGCATAGGGCTGTAACGAGGGAATGTCGCTGAAGAGCAGAGAATTAGCCCTCGCGGCAGCAGCAGCGGCACGCAATAAAAAGGCTCTGGATATTATCATCCTCGAACTCGGGGAGCTTACCGTCATTGCCGACTATTTTGTCATCTGCTCCGGCGAAAGCACGACCCAGGTAAGGACGATCGCCGAATCTATTGAGCGTGAACTTGCCCGAACCGGCAACGCGCCCATCGGAAGGGAAGGGATTCGTTTCAGCCACTGGGTATTGCTCGATTATGGAAACGTGATCATACATATCTTTGAGAAAGAGACACGCGCATATTACGGACTTGAAAAGCTCTGGATGGATGCCAGGACCATAGAATGCCATGAAGATACACCTGGTGTGGGTGGGAAAGACAAAAGAGCGGTTCATTCTTGAAGGGATACAGAAGTATCTGAAGCTCCTGCAGCCCTATGCGAATGTCGTCATAACAGAGATCCGCGAAGAGAAGGTAAAGGACATCAGCAGAATGCTCGACAAGGAAAGAGAACGCATACAAGGACTCAGGACACCCTATGTGCTTCTTGATGAAAAAGGCGAGACCTCTGATTCGGAAACGTTCTCCCGCTTTATCGAAAAACAGGGCATGTCGGTCACTTTTCTCCTTGGAGGGGCCTATGGCGTATCTGAAGAGGTGAAAGCAAAGGCAACAAAGAAGATTGCGCTCTCCACCATGACCTTTACCCATGAGATGTCCCGTCTCATCCTGCTCGAACAGCTCTACCGGGCCTTTACCATTCAGCAGAAGAAGGGGTATCATCACTGATGGGCAAGTTATCGGTCATCCTGTTCGTGCTCTTTCTTTTTGCGCTTTCTCTCTTTTCGTTCGCCAACCACGGTGTGGTCACGGTTGCTGTTCCCTTTGGCCCGGTATACGAGATCCAGAAGTTTGCACTGATACTGTTTTCGATCGCAATCGGTGCCTTCATCGCTTTCATCTTTTTCGTCATCCGGGATACCAAGAAATTCATCGACAACTGGCAATATCAAAAAAAACAGCGGCAGGATATAAAAGTCCAGGAACTCTATGGAAAAGCCTTGAATGCCCTTCTCGCAAAGAACGAAGAAGCCGCCCGTGAGGCCCTGGAAGACATCCTCAGGGAAGAGCCTGATCACATCGACACCCTCCTGCGCCTCGGCGACATTGCCTCGCTCGATGATGATTTTCAGAAGGCAAACTCCCATTACCAGCGTGCGCGGGAACTGGAGCCAAAACGGAGTGAAACGCTCTTTGCGCTCGAACGGCTGATGGAGAAGGCGGGCAGATGGTCGGAAGCTCTGCGGTATCTCGACGAGGTCCTGGACCTTGATGACGCGAACCTCACTGCCATGTACCGGAAGCGGGAAATCCTCGAAAAACAGGGCCGTTGGGACGATGTCGTTTCCCTCCAGAAATCGATCCTGAAGCACGAGCATTCGGAAAAGGACAAGAAGCGCGAGCAGCACAACCTTGTCGGATTCGAATATGAGTACGGCCGCCACAGCATCGAGAACAGTCAGCTGGAAAAGGCGGAAAAGGCCTTCAAGAGCATCCTGAGGACGGATAAGGATTTCATCCCTGCAACGCTCGGGATCGCAGAGGTGCTCCTTCAGAAGGGAGAAAGCGAAGAGGCAATCAACGTGCTGGAAAAAAGCTATGAGAGCACAGCCTCCAAAATCGTTCTGGCGCGCCTCGAGGACCTGCTCATCAGTTTAGGTGAACCGTCCCGGCTGATCCGTATATACCGGGCCGGCATATCGCGCAGTCCGAACGACCCGGTCACCAAGTTCTTCCTGGGGAAGCTCTTCTACCGGCTTGAGATGATAGATGACGCCTTTGATATGCTTTCCGGCATAGATACCGGCGGCACATCATACCCTGAGCTTCACATGCTCGTGGGCAACCTTAACCTGAGGAAACAGCAGCTCGAAAAGGCTGTAGTGGAATTCAAGAAGGCAGCCGATATCAAAACCGCTTTCCGGCTCCCGTACTGCTGCAGCCGCTGCGGATACCGGGCCGATGACTGGTCGGGACGCTGCCCCGCCTGCAGGAACTGGTCGACCTATCAGTTCAACCTTGACGGCACCTGCAAAAGGTAAGAACGTGCCGTGATCAGTCGCGAAAATGCATGAATCCCACATGAAGCCCCTTTCTCTCACGAAGCTCATATCCTTTCTTGACGGAGAACTGAAGCTCTCCGCATTCCCCGGGGACGAAAGTGCTAACGGCCTGCAGGTGGAGGGGAAAGGAAGCGTACAGAAGGTCGGCATTGCCGTTGATGCCTGCGACTATGTCTTTCGTGTGGCTGCAGAACGGAGCATGGATCTCCTGATCGTACATCATGGCCTTATCTGGGGCGGAATCCGATCTATCCGCGGTGTCATGAAGAAAAGAATCAAGACCCTCCTTGATGCCGAAATCTCCCTGTACGCCTGTCACCTGCCGCTTGACTGGCATCCCGCATATGGCAACAATAGCAGGATTCTGAAGGTCCTTTCGATAAGGAAGATGGGGGAGTTCGGCGAATACCACGGTAAAAGGATCGGCTACTGGGGCAGACTTGCCCACGAACTTTCCCTGAAGCAGTTCGCCAGCCTTGTGGAAAGGACATTGGACACAAAGGCAACGGCAATCGGTTTTGGCAGGAAGGTGAAGAACATCGGGGTTGTTTCGGGAGGGGGATGGTCTGCCATCTACGATGCGGAAAGGCTCGGCATCGATACGCTGCTTGTCGGCGAACCATCGCACAGCGCCTTCACCCTTGCGGAGGAGATGCAGGTAAACCTCGTATTCGCCGGTCATTATGCTACCGAGACCCTCGGCGTCAGGGCGGTAGGGGAAATGCTGCAGAGGAAGTTTGGACTCCGGACAGAGTTCATAGACCACCCGACAGGCCTCTAGGTGAAGCTCCTCATGTTCTATACGAAGGAATGGTGGTATAAGACCGCTGCAAAGACGCTTGAGACCGCCCCTGACAGAGAGATCGAGGAGTCCATGCATGATGCCGTCGTCATATTTTTCCACAGTGAGGCTGAGGACGAATCGCGGCCCGACAGCATCCGTGAGAAGTTCGTGAAGAACGTGAAATGGCTGGCAGGTAAGTTCAAGACAAGGAACATCGTGCTCCATTCCTTCAACCATCTCTCCTCAAGCAAGTCATCGCCCGCTTTTGCACGACTCCTGCTTGACGACGTCGTGATACGGCTCGAACGCACGGGGTACACGGTCATGCAGACGCCCTTCGGCTATTTCAACGAGTTCAGGATGCATGTGGCCGGCGATTCCCTGGCAAAGGTCTTCAAAGAGTTTTAGCTCCCGGGATTTCATGCCGCTTCATGTCAAAACAGGATACCATGAGCTCATGGGAACTTACGCAGGCCGGAAGATAATCCCCATCCTGACGCCGCATTATGACGTGATTGCCGTTGAGCTGCTGGGTCGAGGCGATGCTGACAAACCGCTTGATGTCTCGTATGCGATCAAGGCTCATGCTGAACTCCATCAGGAATTCGTTGACTGTCTCGGCATAGGAAAGTTCCATGTTGTCGGACATGATCTCGGCGGCGGTATAGGGCAGATATTCGCCGTGAATCATCTTGAGCACCTTCTCGCCCTCACGATAATCAATACTGTTGTGTATGACCTGTAGCCTGTTCAGCCCATCATTGCCCTGCGTGCACCGGTCATCCGCCTGATCATGACGTCACCCATGGATCTCGGTGCGTTTGAGATCATCGTACCGTGGTGCATCTACCATAAAGGAACGGTGTACCCCCGAGTTAATGGACCTGTTCATGAAACCACTGCTCAAACCGGCTGGCACCCTCCGGTTCGAAGAGAGATTGGTTCATCCCTACCGTTCTCGTGATATACTGGAAAATAAGATGAAGGTCAAAACAGCTGCGACGGGGAAGACATGGCATGCATGACAGCATGAACAGAGCAATAACTGTCCTTATTGTTGACGATGAGACGTCCATCCGGGAGATTCTCCATGAGACCTTGTCACTGGAGGGGTACCAGTGCAGCAAAGCGGCGAGCGGCGATGCTGCCATTGCCATGCTCAACACCAGATCGTTTGACATCATGATCACGGACATCGTCATGCCGGGCCTCGGGGGCCTGGAACTTACGGAGCTGGCAAAAAAACTTAACCCGTCCATGCCGGTCATCATCATGACCGGATTTATTGATGAGTTTACATATGACAAGGCAATCGAGTCGGGCGCATCGGATTTCATCAAAAAGCCGTTTACCGCGGCTGAACTCCTGATGCGGATCAAACACGTCTGGCAGCAGGAGAAGCTGCGCGTGATGGCGATCACGGATGAACTAACCGGGCTGCTCAATAGAAGAGGATTTTTTAATCTGGCCGAGCAGCAGCTGAAATTAGCACGCCGCAATGACCAGGAGATCTTTATGATATATGTTGATATCGACAACATGAAGGAGATCAACAGCCGGCTGGGACACCAGGAAGGGGATATCGCGTTAACAGATACTGCCCATCTGCTGCGGACAACATTCAGGGATTCTGATATAATCGCTCGTATCGGCGGCGACGAATTCGTCGTCATCACGATCGGGTCTGATGAAAACAGCCTAGAAAGCATCTCGGCCCGTCTGCAGAAGAACGTTCACAATCTCAACAAATCCAATTTGCGTGGACATGCGCTTTCCCTGAGCTTCGGCATAACGGGCTTCACCCCGGAGGGGAGCGGATCTCTCGACACGCTGCTGACCCGGGCCGACAAGCTGATGCTCGAACAGAAAGTGCTCAAGCGCAAGAGCTAGTTCCTTCATGGAAGCGCTGCACTGTCCCCGAAATCCCTCCTGACATCCCCATGACGGGGTCGGCAGACAAAATCTGTTCGTGCGCATCTCCGATACCCTGCCTTTCCCGGGGGATGCCGGGAACCTGTCAGCTGCTCAACCGGTTCTCTGCCGGAAAAAGAGAAGCTGATCCTCTTCACTGCAGGATATAATGGAGCATGACGCGAATCTTTTACGTCATGATCGCCTTTCTTTCTCTGTCGCTCTTTGTTTATCCCGCTGCACTAGCTGACGTCCCCACTGCGGATGATGAAGTCGCGCCGCTTGTCGGAAAGATCATTATTGCCAGCGGCAGGAAAGCCGCTGTCGTGGGGATGAGCGGCGTGCATGCGTCTGGCGATAGAGAAGCATATATGCGTAGGGACAGGGCAGGTATGACTTTTTTTCAGCGGCCAGTGAAACTTCGTGTGGACACGGGGTACCAGCGGTCTTCAGAGACAAGGGTACTCACAGCGGCAGAGGTTACCGGGGAACGGATACGGCCTTGCTTTCCCCCGTGCAGGACCACCGACTCATCGCCACGGTATGTCAGTACCAGCATTTTCATATTGCCTATGGCCTCATGGCCGGCAGGTATTCGATACGCGGGAAGACATACCGCAGCAACTCGCCGCCGTGGGATTCCCTTTTCCTGCCCTGATCTTTTCCCCTGCAGGCACACCGATGCAGCATGCCGACCACCTGTTCCGGTACCGTGGAAAAACCCCTTCTGAACAGCTGAAACCATAGAGGCCTGCATGGTGCTTTTTGGTATTCACCTTCCTTCCGGCCTGCTATAATTGAGCTAAAATCAGCTGAAGGTGAAGCGTGAGCAGGATCGACATACTATGCGATATGGACAGGGAGATGATGCTGTCATTCAGCAGGCAGTGTGTCGCGCGCCTTGATATACCCCTTCCGTTCAAGCTCGTCCTCGCCCCCTTTCAGCGTTTCTTCGACGCCAATGTTCTCAAGGAGATCGAGAAGGACCGGTTGTTCATAGAACACGCTGCGGGTGAATTTGAAAAGGGACATGACCGGTCGGAGATCGACCTGGACGGACTTTTTGAGATAACAAAAGAGATTGACAGCGCATTCCTGAGATCATTGTCAAATCCCCTTTTTTCCCTGGAGGTCAGGTACGACGCTCTCGCAGAGATACGAAAGAACAGAATGCTCTCTTTCATTGCCATGGTCTTCGACCTGCTCGGCAACTGGTATGATGCGTCGCCGTTCGCTGCTGTTGCACAACGCACCTACACGGAAGAGCACTACAGGCGCCTTCTCCATGAGATCCTTCATCTGTACAATGTCGAGACCAGGCTCCTGGGCAACGCCATTACCTTCCCCGGCCCGTCGGGCAGAATGAAAGACCTTTTCACAGAGAAAATCTTCGCTGCCATGGAAAGGACCGCCAGGGAGGTTTCCTGTGCTTATGCGCGCAGTGTATTCGAACATAACGGTTCGTCAGGCATCGACCCAGGCGCATCGCAGTTGGCACCTTCATGATGAAGCTCTACAAAAAGGCACGGCTCCTCTATACCTGGGCATGTACCGGCACGAAGACCACCGCCGCCATCGACATAACGAACAGCTGCAACCTGAAATGTTCTCATTGCTACTGGTGGAAGGAGGAGCGTCCGCCAGAACTTGATGACCATGCGATGGTCTCCTTCATGAAAGGCCTGCGTGCGCAGGGAATGGCCGCAGCGATCATCTACGGCGGAGAGCCGATGATGCGCCCCGCAATGTGCGCAGCAGCCGCAAAAATTTTTGACCACCCTCTCATCTTCACCAACGGCACGCAGGGCTTTTCCTCCATTGACGCCCAGTGGATCCTTTCCCTCGACGGGACACGGGAGATCCACGACAGCATACGGGGGAACGGGGCCTACGATGCTGCAGTGAGCAACCTCAAAAAAGCCCCGCGCAAACCGGTTGTCCATACGACGATTACCCGGCAGAATCGGAACAACCTCGAAGCGTTTCTGGAAGAGTTAAGCGCGCTGCCGATCAAAGGGGTCGGCTTCAGTTTCTACACGCCCCATAAGAACAGCACGGAGGACAGTCTCTCCATCCCTGTGGGCGAACGCGGCCGTATCCTGGACGAACTGCTGGGACTGCGAAAAAAGTACTGGCGGATCATGGGCCTGACCGCCACGATGGCGAATCAGTTCCGGCAGGACGGTGAATTCTCAGCGTGGAACAGCATCGAAAAATGCCCGGTCACCAAGGTGTGCAATTGCTACAACGCCGACGGAACGCCGAAGCCCTGCACGTATGGACATGCTGCTGATTGCAGTCTCTGCGGCTGTGCGAGCATCCCCCTGTACCGGGCTGCGATCAGGCACCTCGATCCTCTGGCCCTCTTCATGATATACCGCATGGTCAACTGAGCGCCGGCATCCGTTATAACGGACCGTCCGCCCACGGCTGCTCACTACCTCTTCAGCAGCCGAAAGACCGAGATGAGACTGAGCAGCACAGCAGAGCCGGCTGCAACGACCGATGCCGCCTGGTTCCCCAGAAATGCAAAGAAGAGCGCGGCCGTGGATGCGTTCACTGTTAGAATCACCAGGAGCAGCGCGTCCGACAGTGATGTGAGCCGGTTTGCCAACCCCTGCATGTCGGCTTTGCCGATTCTGAAAGAGAGGTCTCCCCTGTTGGCCTTCCGGAGGAATGCATGTGCCTGGGACGGGATATCGGCCAGTTCCAGCAGCTTGTTTCTCAGGGATACAAGGGTCTGGTTTATTCCCTCTTGCTCGCCGCCCCGGAAAAATTCTTTGACATAGGGCTTGGCGATCTCGATGATGTTCACATCAGGGTTCAGACGGTATGCCATGCCGTTCAGCATGCCGATCGTCCTCACGAGAAGAATGAAGTAGTTGGGCACCTGAAAATTATTGATGACCGTTCGTATGTTGTCGATCTCCTCGCCGATGTCGTCTACCGTCAGGGCCTTCAGCTGTTCCGGCGTCATGTACCGGTATTTGTCGATGAGATCCTGGGTAACAGCGACAATGGCCTCATAGTCGGCGCCTTCTATCAGGAACCCCATCTTTTCGAGCGCTTCGACGATGCCGGCAGCATCGTTCTCGACAACGGCATTGGCATACCGCCGCAGGTTTCTCCTCGTAGCGTCGGTTATCTGCTGCATCATCCCGAAATCGACAAAAACAACGGTCGGCCCCTCACGCACAAAAATGTTGCCGGGATGGGGATCGCAGTGGAAAAAACCATGGACAAAGATCATCTTTGCATAGGTTTCCACCAGAAGGCTGACCAGCGTCCGGCAGTCCATACCTGATGCCTTGATTACGCTGCATTCCGTTATCTTGATCCCTCCGACAAACTCGAGGGTAAGCACCTTTCCACGGGAAAAATCCCAGTAGACCCGGGGAATGGCGACACGCTCGTCTGCGCTGAACTGCAGCCTGAACCGTTCGGCATTCCTCCCCTCCTGGACGTAATCCAGTTCTGCGCGTATGATCTTAGAGAACTCCTCGTGGAGCACCCGCAGGTTGATCCAGCCCATCCTGCCGCGCAGGATCCCTATGAGTACCCGGAACATCCTGATGTCCGTCTCGATGATCTCTTCTATGCCAGGATACTGCACCTTGACTGCCGCCTCCCGACCGTCCTTCAACACGGCCCTATGCACTTGGCCCAGCGACGCAGCAGCTATCGGTTCTTTCTCGAACTCGGAGAAGATCTCCTCAGGGGCGGAGCCGAGCTCATCGATTATCCGCTGCTTGATTTCGGCAAAAGCATGGGGTGGGACCTGGTCCTGCAACTGCGAAAGCCCTTCAATAAATTCGTCCGGCAGGAAGTCCTTCCGCGAGCTCAGGAACTGGCCGACCTTGATCATCACGCCTTTCATCTCCAGGGCCTTTTCCCGTATGAGCGCAGCATTCCTTCTGTGGAGCGCACTGAGGCGCACCTCCGCGCTTTCATGCGGAAGAAAAATGTTGGCGGCCCTGAAGATCCTGTAGGAGATCAGGATTCTCAGGGCTATGAATAACCCCTTCAGGAACCGTCTCCTGTAGCGGAACCCTGCCATGCGGTTACCCGGCGGAGAACCGGTATGCTGCCTATTCACGCGTATCTCACTGTGCCTTCCGGGCCGCAAAGATGGTGGCAATGCCGAGGGTCAGCGGATGCACGGTCACATCCGTGAAGCCGCAGTCCTCAAGAGTGCGCTTAAACTCGCCGGAAGAAGGGAATGCCTTAATCGACCTGGGCAGGTAATTGTATGGAACCGCTGTCTTGAGGACCTTCATCGCGATAAGCGGCATGATCCTGAAACAATATACCCTATAGAGCGGTTTGACCCAGCGGTTTGTCGGAGGGGTAAGTTCCAGACAGCAGAACCTTCCGCCTGGCTTCAGTACCCGCCGGGCCTGTCGGAGGGCAGCTGCAGTATCCGGAATATTTCTCATGCCGAAGGATACGGTGACGGCATGGAAAGATTCTTCCGGAAAGTCCAGATCTTTCGCATCGGAATAGGCAAACCTGACACTGGATGTCCGGGGGCCAAGCTTCCTGCCTGCTTCGTGAAGCATTTCCCTGCTGAAATCGACACCCAGGACCGATCCGCCTTCCCCGACCTTTCCTGACAGCAGAAACGCCAATTTCCCGGTGCCAGTACATACGTCCAGGACCTGCTCATCCCCTTTAAGGTCCAGGAGCGCAACGAGCCGTTTCCGCCACCTCTGGTCAAGGCCGAAGCTGAAAAATGAACTCAGGAAATCGATATCCGATGCTATAGCTGCAAATATCTCCTGGATGAAGCTATCCCTGTCGTGTTGTGCCGCTTGCTTCGGGGATGCATCCCTGGTCTGCTTCACCGGAGGAAGGTCCTGTTCGAAGCCGTGTTTCGTCTC
>QKDO01000039.1 GCA_003252075.1 Nitrospirota bacterium | reverse complement strand
TCATTCTGCTCGTAGCATTACTGATCGCCCGGATAGAAGAGAAGGCGGGGGCACGGTGGGGCGCTGTGCTGACCACGGTGCTAGCCGTGACGATACTGCTCTATGCCTCTGGATCGATTATCCGAAATACTGCGTGGAGAGACAGCTACACCCTCTGGACTGATGTTGCGAGAAAGTCCCCTGAGAGTGGAGAACCCTATAACGCACTGGGAGATTATTACCGGGAGAAGGGAATGTTCGATAAGGCGATAGAACAGTATCAGCGTGGTCTCGCTATCAGTCCGGGCAAGGCACATATCCATGTGAGCCTCGGTATTGCCTATGCGCAAACGGGCATGACGGATAAGGCCCTGGAAGAGTTCAGGACAGCGCTGGTGCTGCGACCGGGACTGCCGGACGCACACGATTCCCTCGGCGTCATGTACGCACAGATGGGCAACGATGACGAAGCGATAAAGGAGTTTCAATTGGCAGTGAAGCTCAATCCTTTTTTCAGGGATGCTTACCAGCATTTGGGGCTCGCTTATGACGGCAGGGGGCAGACGGATGAGGCGATCACGTGTCTGAACAAAGCCCTCAGTCTGGACCCCAATAGTGCTGATACCCACAACAATCTCGGCACTGTCTATGGCAAGAGGGGGTTGATAAACGATGCCGTGCGACATTTCGAGGCGGCGGTGAGGCTCAAGCCGGACGATCCGGATTTTCGCTATAATCTCGCCAGGGCCTATGAGCTGGCCGGTCTTCCCGCGCAGGCCGCCGAACAGATGCGCAGGGCCGAGAGTCTCAGAAAGAAATAGGGGTCTGTATGAAGGCACAGATGCACTACGGGGGGTAGCAGAGGCAGTCGCCTCTGGTCAGACATGACGATACAGTGCATTGAGAAAATAAAACCTCACGCAGTTCCGGTGATTAGTCTTTTTGCTTTGACCCTGTTCGTCTATAGCGGCATCAGGGGACAGCAGTTTCTCCTGAATTGGGACGATTTGCAGTACGTCGTAGAAAACGAGACCGTAAGAGGCTTTAGCTGGGATCACCTGAGAAACGCTTTCACGCAATTCTATGTAGGCAATTATGCCCCTTTGCAGATCATCTCCTACATGCTCGATTATACGATATGGGGCATGCTGCCTTTTGGCTTTGTCCTTACCAATGTCGTCATTCATGCCCTCAATGGTATTCTTTTTTACCTTCTCCTTGTCCTCATGGGCGGTCAGCGGTTTGCCGGATTTATCGCCGCATGCATCTTTCTTTTTCATCCTGTCCAGGTGGAATCCGTAGCCTGGATATCCCAACGGAAGACCGTTCTGGCGATGTTTTTCTTCCTCCTGGCATTCTCCGCATATGTCCTCTGCCGCTCTGACGGCAGGGCGCGATGGCTCTGGTATGTCGCCTCGCTCGTCGCTTTTGTATTCTCTCTCCTATCCAAGTCAGCGGCGGTCTTTGCGCCGTTCGTTTTCTTCATGTACGACATGTGCCTGACAGAAAAACGCGACTTCAAGGGGCTTGTCATCGAAAAGTTACCCTATATCCTTGTTGCAGTGATAATCACCCTGGTTGCGGTCAAAAGCCAGCGGCTCGAGATGAGCGCGGGGCTGACCCCTCACCTGGGTGGAAGTCCGCTATCGACGCTGTTTACCATGCTCCCGGTTCTCGCCCGATACCTGGGGCTCCTTTTCCTGCCGATAAATCTCAGCGTTCTCTATATGCCGCCGATAAAGGCGTCGATGGATGCTGCCGTGCTGCTTTCTGGCCTCCTTGTTGCCGTTCTTGTCATTTCAGGGGTAGTTCTTTACCGTTTCAACCGCCGGATATTCTTCTGGTTTGCCTTCTTTTTCATCGGTCTTCTGCCGGTCTCTCAGATAGTGCCTCTCGTGACCTTTTTTAATGACCGCTATCTCTACTTTCCCCTCATGGGAGCAGCCGCGCTCATGGGGCATGCAGCATACTTCTCAATGTACCGGCTCCGGCATTATCAGAAGGTGTTGGGGGCATTCGCCCTGGGGCTCCTGCTCTTGCTGTTGCCCCTGTTGTCATGGAAACGCACGTCAGCATGGCAAAATGACATAACGCTCTGGAGTGATGCTGTAAGCAAGGTGCCTGCATGCCCTGACGCCTGGTTCGCCCTGGGGATGTCTTATGTTGACGCCGGATCAAGAGATAAGTCACTCTTTTCCTTTATGCAGGTACTTGCCTTAGACCCGGATAATCCCTATGCGCTGAGCAATGTCGGGGGCTTGCCCGGTCTGACCGAGGCAAGGCACCTCATTATGCAGATGTTGTCTGAACACCCTGACTCATACGAGGGGCGGATTCTTCTGGGCACCAATTTGTATCTTACGGGTGAGTACAGGAAGGCTGAGGAGGCCTTTCGAACTGCCGTACTGCTGCGCCCGCAGTCTGCCTGGCCGCTCCGCTGGCTCGGGAACGTTTATCTGAAGACGGGCCATCTCGATGCGGCGGGAGCGTATTACGAAAAGGCTTCCAGGCTGCAGGGCAGTGACGCAAACCTGGAAATGGACAGGGTTTTTGTAGAGGCCCTCAGAGACAATCCCTCAGGCGCTCTTGAACATCTGGACCTCGCAATGCGCCTTGGGTATAAAAATTTCGCAAAAATACAGGGCGCTGTTGAATTGAATACTCTGCGCCGGCTGCCGGAGTTTCAGCTTCTTCTCCGCAAGTATTTTCCCGGCATGGGTTAGAAGACAGGCAAGAGTATCATCACCTGAGAAAAGAGCGGTATGGGTGGCAGGTCCCTGTATCACGACCTCTTGCCCCTGCCGCCATCTTCACTGATTGCTCTGCTTCATCTGGCAATATCACCGGGTGGCTGGTAGAATCACCGGGTGTGCTGTCCAGGATTCTCTCGGCTAACCGCTCAACCTATTGATTTTATATAATTTATTATTCTGTCTCGCTATGGCACGGGCATTGCAAGCTATGGTGTCATGAATCGGCCAAAAGGAAAGCAAATCACCATAATGGCACTGGGCGTTCTGCTGATGGTTGTCTTTTCGGCCCGGATGACCAGCGCAAGCGTTCAAAGCGCGTATCTCTATGATCTTGCAAACTTTACCGGCATCATACCCTATGGCGGGGCGAACGTCTTTTTGGATGAAGAAAGAAATGAGGTCTATGTCCTCTTTCAGAATATCATCCGAATCTTCAACGACAAAGGCATGGAAGTGTACCAGTTTGGCGAAAACCTCGATGTCGGCCATATCGTCGACGGGGCGGTCGAACCTGACGGGAATATTCTGCTGCTCGCCTATGATGAAGGCGTAGGCTCCCTGTATCGCTGCAACTACCGGGGCGATCTTACCGGGCAGGTGACAATAACGAACCTGCCTGCTGAATTTTTGCCTTTTCACCCGAACCGGCTTGCCTGCAGAAACGGCAGAATCTATCTCGCTTCCACCCTGGGGCTCAAGGTGGTCGCCATTGACGCGGAAGGCCGTTTCCAGGATGCATATGACCTCGAGAAGTATGTCGAACTCACTCCCGAGGAGCGGGAGAAGATGGTGCTCGAACTCGGTGGATTCAGCGTAGATGATCAGGAAAATCTGGTCTACACCATAACGGTCCTCTTCAAGGTGTATCAAGTGAGCACGGGAACGAAGTCGGCAATCTCTTTTGGCAAGGCGGGTGGAGCGCCGGGAAAGTTCAATATCATTGCCGGTGTTGTGCGTGACCACAAAGGAAATTACCTGGTCGCCGACAAACTGAAGTCAGCGATCATTGTATTTGACGAAACACAGAATTATGTCTTGCAGTTCGGCTATCGCGGTCTGCATCCGGGCAGTCTGATCGTGCCGACTGATCTCGCCGTCGACCGCAAAGACAGGCTGTATGTTACCCAGGGCGCCCGCAGAGGGGTGAGCGCCTTTCAGCTAACCTATAACTAACAAAATAGCACGGTCTCATGCACGAGAACCGATGTTATGGGGAGAAGGAGGTGAGAACAGGGAGAAAATAGGTCAAGGGATTAGGCTAAGGGATGTTTTATAGGCATTCCGTGTATGAACTAATCCTCCGAAAAAAGTAAACCCTCTGAAAGGGGGGGACACAAAGCCGACGGGTCCTGCAAAGGACGGCTGGGTTGCCGGAGAAACAAAGATTTTGGAGGATATAATGAGACTTTTTAAACTTGCAATAATACTTGCTGCAGCTATCTTCGTG
>QKDO01000139.1 GCA_003252075.1 Nitrospirota bacterium | reverse complement strand
GACTCCGGCGATGAACGTCAACGCCCTGAAGATCCTGGCAATGATGGTAAGCACCTTCATCACCGCATTCAGCCGGTTGCTGACAGTGGAAAGGTAGATATCGAGCATACCCGTGACCATATCGCGATACGTCTCAATGGTATCAATCACCTGGATCGTATGGTCATACACATCCCTCAGATACAGACGGGTCGAATCCTGGACAAGGATCGAGTCTCCCCGTTGCAGGCTGCTGATCACCTCACGCAGGGGCCAGACCGTCTTTCTCAGAAAAATGATCTCGCGTTTCAGATAATGGATGTCATGCAGGGTATCTGATGTCGGACGTGTCACAAGCTTTTCCTCGAGAACTTCTATCTTCTCGCCAAGTGCTTCAAGGATCGAGAAATAGTTGTCTACCACCGCATCGATCAGGGAATAGATCAGATAATCAGCTCCCAGCCTGCGCGCCTTGCCCTTTTCGCTCCTGAGACGCTCCCGCACATGGCCGAAGACATCCCCTTCAAGTCCCTCCTGGAATGAGATAACATAGTGTCGGCCAAGCACAAGGCTGATCTGTTCCGTCGAAATCGCCGCTGAAGGCCCCCCCGCATACAACATCTTCATGACGATATAGAGATAGTCGCCGTAGTTCTCTGTCTTTGGCCGCTGTTCCGTGTTCACGACGTCCTCCATCACAAGGGGATGGAGGTTGTAGCAGGAACCCAGCTTCTCAAGGATATCGGTCTGGTGAACGCCGTCAATATTGATCCAGGTGACAGTAGGGCTTTCTCTGAATGGAAAACAGGCATCCACCGTGTCAACAGCCTGCTCCGTGAAATGGGTCTCGTCATAGTCAATGATCGTGATCTTCGTTTGTTCAGCGCGCTGCCTACCGATATGCACAAGAGAGCCCGGGGGAAGGCCTGTCTTCTGAGACCTTTTGCGGACTGTTTTTTTCTGGCGGTATTGCATTGGTCCTTAGGATGATACCATGGCGGTGCTGGGGAAAGAAACCGGCGGTTACCGCAACCTGAGGCGTCTCAGGACGTATCCAAGATACCGGTTCAGAAAGTGTCTGCGCGGCAGGAAGGAAAAGACAGGAGCTTTTCTGACCCCGACGGTCTCGAGCATCGAACGAATCTCGGGGTCCTCTCCCTGCGCCAGACCTTTTCTGAGCGTTTCAAGGCACTCCGGTTTCCGCTTTGCCTTGAGATATATCTTTGCAAGATTAAGATAATGCCGGGGATCATGAGGATCCTGCTCAATAGCTTCGCTGCAAAGCGCAACACCATCGGAGATCTTTCCGCGTTCCGTGGCTATGCAGAGCGCAAAATACGATGCTGCGAGGGGCGTTTTCCGGAGAGAATAGGCCCGTTCGAAATAAGCGAGCGCCGCAAGGTAGTTCATCTGTTGCAGTGACTGAATACCCCTTTGCACGAGCTCGTCTGGGTCCGCGTGTAACACCATGACTTTTGATTATAGAACATGATTAAAAGCAATTGCGAGAGGATGGCCTGCGGGCAGTGGTGCACACGTGAGAGATGATGGTTCCTGATTCCCCGGAAGGGCGCGTGCATGCCCGGAAACGGACAAAAAAAGGGCCTGCACGTGCAGGCCCTTATGGGTAATGGTCGGGGCGACCTGATTTGAACAGGCGACCACTCGCACCCCAAGCGAGTGCGCTACCAGGCTGCGCTACGCCCCGATTACGTTATGCTGTCGGCGATCTGTCTGAGCCTTTTCCTGACAAAGGCGATTGCTTCGGCGGGGTTCTTGATTTCAGTCTTCTGCTCCTGAACGGGTTTTATCTCCGCAGGTTTCATGATCCCGTCCTCGAATCTCTTTCTTACACCCTCGATCGTGTAGCGTTCCTGATAAAGCATCCTCTTGACCATAAGGATCGTCTCAAGGTCCTTCTTGACATAGACCCTCTGGCCGGACTTATTCTTTCGGGGCTTCAGGAACGGGAACTCGGTCTCCCAGTATCTGAGCACGTAAGACTCAATGCCGGTAATCTTGCTGACCTCGCCGATCTTATAGAACAGCTTGTCAGGAACAGGAAGCTGCGGCTTTATGTTTTCGCTCGCATGCTTATGCATGTATCTTCTCGATCTCTCCCTTCAACTGGTTGCTTACTCTGAAGGTAATCACTCTTCTTGGGGTTATCTCAAGCTCCTCGCCCGTCTTGGGATTACGCCCTCTCCGTGACATCTTCTTGCGCACGTGGAATGTGCCGAAGCCGGAAATCTTGATTGATTCGCCCTCTGCAAAAGTCAGTTTCATTGTCTCGAAAAGGAGTTCTACAATATCCTGGGCCTCCTTCTTGGACAAGCCCACCTTTTCGAAAATTGCATCAACAAGATCAGCCTTTGTCATTTCACAATCTCCCCACGAGTGATTTTCTTAATTATATTAAGGAGATAGCTACTTGTCAAGAAGATTTTAGTTTAATTTCAGCGAGTTATCATTTTAACCGCCTGCCTACGCCAAAAAAAGGCGATATTTCCGCTTGTTTTATTTATTCTATCAGGCTTCTGTCTCCTGCACAAGCTGTTATGCTATCATAATTCCTGTACGCCATAAAGGAGGATTTCATGTCATACAGAGATTTACGGGAGTTCATAAAAGCCCTTGAAAATAAAGGTCTTCTTCATAGGGTTGCAGTAGAGGTCGATCCCATTCTCGAGATTTCCGAGATAACCGACCGGATGTGCAAGTCCCCCTCTGGCGGCAAGGCCCTCTTCTTTGAAAAGGTGAAGGGGTCGCCATTCCCTGTTGTTACCAACATCTTCGGTTCTTTTGAACGTATGGCGCTTGCACTCGAGATAGAGCATCTTGACGACATTGCCAAAAGGATCGAAGAGCTTCTGAACCAGACGCCGCCCAAAACACTGATGGAGAAGCTTGCCATGCTTCCGAAACTCTTCGAATTTTCAAAATACCTGCCAAAAACTGTAAAGCACGCTCCCTGCCAGGAGGTGGTAGAGAAGGATAACCCCGATCTCTTGAAGTTTCCGGTGCTCAAGACCTGGCCGGGTGATGGCCAGCCTTCTGATGAGGGCCGTTTCATCACCTTCCCCATGGTCTTTACGCGTGACCCGGAGAGCGGCAGACGGAACTGCGGCATGTACCGGATCCACATCTATGACAGGACAACGACCGGCATGCACTGGCACATCCACAAGGACGGGGCTCGCCACTATGATAAATACAAGAAGATGAAGCGGCGGATGCCGGCTGCTATAGCCGTTGGCAGTGACCCGGCAGTCATCTACTCTGCAAGCGCTCCACTCCCGGAGTCCATCGACGAAATGCTGTTTGCCGGGTTTCTGAGAAAAGAACCGGTCGAGATGGTCAAGTGCATCACGACGGATATTGAGGTTCCCGCCAACAGCGAACTGGTGATCGAGGGCTATATCGAGCCGGGGGAGATGCGCATTGAAGGTCCCTTCGGCGACCATACGGGATTCTATTCCTCCGCTGACAACTATCCGGTGTTTCATGCTACCTGCATCACCCATCGGAAGGACCTCATCTACCCGGCCACCGTGGTGGGCAAGCCCCCGATGGAGGACTGCTACATGGGCAAGGCCACGGAGCGGCTATTCCTGCCGCTCATGAAGCTCGACTTTCCCGAGATACGGGATATCAATCTGCCCATGGAAGGGGTTTTCCACAATTTTGCACTGATATCGATTAAGAAAAGCTATCCTGGCCAAGCGAAGAAGATCATTCATGGCCTCTGGGGAAAAGGACAGATGATGTTTTCAAAGCTTCTCATCGTTGTGGACGAAGATGTGGATGTGCAGAACCTTTCCTATACGGCCTGGCGCGTCCTTAACAACGTTGACTGGCGGCGTGACGTCGTTGTCTCGGAAGGGCCGCTCGACGACCTTGACCACGCAGCAAACTGGCCGCGCTACGGCGCGAAGATGGGGATAGACGCCACCAGAAAGACGCGGGAGGAAGGCATGATGCGCGACTGGCCGGACGAGATATTCATGTCCGAGGAAATCAAGAAACGTGTCGACAAACGGTGGAAAGAGTACGGCTTCTGACCGGAGTTAGTTCGAAGCCGCATTAATTACTTATAGAGGAAGTTTTTTTCCGAATGATCGCCGATATTTCCCTTTCATGGATTGGCGTATATTCGGACAAACGAATACGAGAAGGTACCGGGTTATCAATCGAAATTGCGTTCATTTCCGCTGACGGTGTAATGACGACTGGCTCCATGCAAGGTTAAAGTGTCTACGTCCGTGACATGGGCGGCATGTATTTTATCGGCATT
>QKDO01000002.1 GCA_003252075.1 Nitrospirota bacterium | reverse complement strand
CGCTGGCCGGGCAACGTCCGTGAGCTGCAGAATATCATCGAACGCGCCGTGCTCCTGGCTGATGCTCCGCTCATAACGATCAGTCATCTTCCAGAGGGCATTCGGGCCGTAAGCTCTTTCAGGGTGAAGCAGCTCGTAAAGATGCTCTCCATCGAAGACTATACTAAGGAATTCATCCTTACCTATCAGGGGAAATACAACGAGCAGCAATTAGCTGACTTCCTCGGTATAACGAGAAAATCCCTCTGGGAAAAGCGGAAAAAATGGGGAATCCCGCGGCACTGACCGCTTCCCTGAATCAGGTCGATGAGCTCGGTGATACCTCTACCCTTGCAGATCCTTCGGTCGTCGATAATCTCGTCAAGGAACGACTGTAAACCGTATCTGCTGTAATGGCACTAAGAACGGCAGGGAGCTAACCCCTGCCGTTCTTATATGTGAAAAAAAACATTACGGTATGGCGGATTGGGGTTCTGTTACAAATTGTCACTCCAAGAAGATTTTCTGCAATTACAAATTGTTACATAAAATTTATTTAATATTAGGATGTTTTTGTAATTAATTATTAGTGTCACTAATAGTAGCATTAAACATTCTTCTATTATATTGATGTATTTGTTGAATAGTTAGCCATAACTTATTAATATTTATATTTTAAGTTTGTTGTAACAATCTGTTGGCATCTCAATTGCTCGCCAGAAAGCCATGTATAGGAAATATCGCATGGTAAATGTGGCTACCATTGTATTCCTGCTTTATTTTTGTATTTATACTGCGTCTCCTCTGTCATTTTCTGTAGATCATTCTGTAGGACATAAAACAAATACTAGCAATTACAAAGGGTTAAATGTTTTTGTTATACAACTACTTTTGGATAATGTTCTCCCTCGCGATGCATCATGTGATCGGGCAGGAGAAAATGCTGGTGTTCTCTTGGTAAAGCGGGCACGCGCAGTCTTTCGTGAATGCACTATGGCAGTGGTCAGGCTTATTGAGGTTTTTTGCAGTATGAACCTTATCGCTTCCTGCGTACTCCTTTCGTTTATGTCTTCCCTGCGGCTAACTCTCTTCGCCTGTCGATTCTCCTCCAGGGATGATCAGATGGGCGTGAAGGCTTTCTCCGGTTTTCACAGTCTCACCTCAGGACTCTCTCCTCCATGTCAACTCTCTTAATACTCTGGATTGACAGTAGTCAAGCAGTTGTATTCAGATTCACGCCGTCGGAATTTGCGGTATGCAACTGGCCAGCAGATTGATAAGTGGAGAAATATCAGCGCACAGAATGTGCACGAAATGACAGGACAATGCTCATAACTGACACCATAGAGTTTTTAAAGGGCATTCCGCCGTTCCAGTTTCTGGAGGAAGGGGCGTTGGGGGAGCTTGCCTCTGGTGCTACCCTTGAATTTTATCCCAAGGGCACGATGATATTGAAGCAGGACGGGCAGCCCAGCGATTATCTCAGGGTGATCAAGAAGGGCGGGGTCAAGGTCTACATTCAGCCGGAGCAGGGCGAGGAGATCATCATTGATTACCGGAGTGAGGGGGACTCCTTCGGGTTGTTGTCAATGGTGGGGCAGGACCGCTCCCGTGCCAATGTCACGGCGATTGAAGATACGATCTGCTATCTGTTTGAGCGGCGAACGATCCAGCGGCTCATCGACACGAATCCGCACTTCACCGAGTACTTTTTCAAGACCTTTCTGACGAAGTACATTGACAAGACCTACAAGGAGATGCGGGACAGGAGCCTGTTGTACGGCGGGGGAGAGAAGCTCCTGTTTACGACGCCAGTGGGCGAGATAGCCAACCCTGATGTTGTCACCGCATCGCAGGACATAACGATCAGGGAGGCGGCATCCCTGATGTCGGGCAGGCGTATCAGCTGTCTGGTGCTGGTTGATGCCGAGGGTGCGCCGGTGGGGATCGTAACGGACCGCGATCTGAGGGACAAGGTAGTTGCCAAGGGCCGGGATGTTGACAGCCCCATCAGGCGTATCATGAGCGTATCGCTGATCAGGACTGACGTACGGGACTACTGTTTCGAGGCTCTTTTAAAGATGGTGCGCTACAACATCCATCACATGCTGGTCGTTGATGAGGGCAAGCTCCGGGGGATCATCACCAACCATGACCTTATGATGATCCAGGGGACCTCGCCGATATCGGTGGCCAAGGAGATCGAGGCGCAGCAGACGATTGATGGTCTGGTGGGGGCGTCGCAGAAGATCAACCGGATTGTGGGGCTCCTGCTGAAAGAGGGGGCAAAGGCCGGCAACATCACGCGGATCATCAGCGAAATCAACGACCGGATGCTCAAGAAGATCCTTTGGTTAGCGGAGCGGACCTTTGGGCAGCCGCCGGTACCGTACTGTTGGATCGTCATGGGCAGTGAAGGCAGGAAAGAGCAGACCTTCAAGACCGACCAGGACAACGCCCTTATCTATGATGACCCGGCGACCCCTGAGGAAGAGGGGCTGGCCACGGAGTATTTCGCCAACTTTTCTGTTTTCATGCGGGATGCTCTGGTGCAGTGCGGATTTCCGCTCTGTCCGGGCAACTACATGGCGAGCAACCCTTCATGGCGTCAGCCCCTGAGCGTCTGGAAGGAGTATTTCAGCAACTGGATCAAGACGCCGACGACCGATGCCATCCTCTTTTCGGCGATCCTGTTTGATTTCCGGCCGATCCATGGTGACATCACCCTGGCGGAGCGTCTGCGGGCGTACCTTACGCAGCTGGCAAGCAATGAGGACATGTTTTTGCGGAACCTTGCCGAGATGGCGGTCAAGCTTCGGCCGCCGCTGGGTTTTTTCCGGACCTTTGTAGTCGAAAAGAGCGGTGAGCACAAAGACGCCCTGAACCTCAAGTACAAATGCATCGCCCCGATGGTGGACATTGCGCGGCTGTACAGTCTTGCTGCCGGAGTGAGCGAGGTAGGTACCCTTGACCGGATAGCGGCATTAAAGAGATTGCCTGGGGCCATGGCCGAGCATGGCGACGATCTTGAGCAGGCATTTGAATTTCTCAGCCTGCTGCGGATCCATCACCAGTACGATCAGATAGAGGCGGGGCTTGAGCCGGACAACTTCATCAACCCTGACAAGCTGAGCAATCTTGAGAAGAAGACCTTCAAGGAGGTCTGCCAGCTCATCTCGCGGATACAGGACTCTTTGGTAAAGCAGTACTTTCCGGGGACGACGCTATGACGCTGGCCATGGAGATCTTTCGGGGCAGGCGGCGGCAGAAGGGGGCCCGCAGGGTGCCGAGCAAGGCTCTGGAGGACTCTCTGGACACCCTGAAGGACTCATACGACCTACTCGGTTTGCTGATCGAAGATGCCCGGTTCGTGATCTTTGATACCGAGCTTACGGGGTTGAAGCTCCGGAAAGACTCGATCGTATCAATCGGGGCGGTCAAGATGGTGGGCGGCAGGATACATCTTGGCGACTACTTCTACCGGCTGGTCAGGCCTGAGACCGCTCTGACCGGCAGAAGCGTACTCATCCATGAGATAACGCCGGAAGAGGTCTCAACGTGTCCGGACATCGAGACCCTGCTTCCGGAGTTCATTGAGTATTGCCGGGACAGTGTCCTGGTGGGGCATTTCGTCTCTGTAGACCTCGGGTTTGTGAACAAGGAGCTCAAGCGGCTGTACAACAGGACCCTGCAGAGCCCGGCGATCGATACCCAGCGGATCTACCGGTGGCTTGCGCAGCAGCGGGAAAACGGCTGTGCGTACCATGAGGGAAGGATCGAGGAGCTGGATCTGACGAGCCTTGCCGGCAGGTATCGGATCCCGGTAGGCAGGGCCCATAACGCGCTGGATGACGCCTATATGACGGCGCAGCTGTTTCAGCGGTTTCTGGCAGAGTTGCCGGGGGCCGGCATCCGCACGGTTGCCGACCTGATACGGATAGGAAGACTGTAGACAAAGGAGGTGATGGCTATAGGGGAGGGCCACGGAAAGACGTACCAGGACAGAGGGCAGGTCATGGACCTGCACCGTAAACCAGTAAAACCATTACAAGGAGGAAACACATGACGCAGCAAAGAGATCTGAAGGCGTACTGGAGTGCGAACATAACCTATGTTCTGATTCTCCTGACTGTATGGTTCTGCGTATCCTATGTATTCGGGATCATTTTTGCCGACCAGTTGGATTCGTTTCATATATTAGGATTCCCCATGGGCTTCTGGTTTGCAAACCAGGGCTCCGAGGTGATCTTCGTTCTATTGATCCTCATCTACGTTAAGCTTATGAATGCCCTGGATATCAAATTCGATGTCCATGAACAGTAACAGGCAGGGAATGAACGGTTCTGTACATTACCAATACGAGAGGAGAACTACATGAGTATATTAGCATGGACATGGGTTATTGTCGGACTTTCCTTTGCCCTGTATATCGGCATTGCATTCTGGGCAAAGGCAAAAAGCACAGGTGAGTTTTACGTTGCAGCAAAGCAGGTCCATCCGGTGCTGAACGGCATGGCAACGGGAGCTGACTGGATGTCTGCGGCATCGTTCATCTCGATGGCAGGCCTGATATCGTTTCTCGGCAGGGACGGCTCCATGTATCTTATGGGCTGGACCGGCGGCTACGTGCTTTTGGCGATGCTGCTTGCCCCGTACCTCAGGAAATACGGCAAGTACACGGTGCCGATGTTCGTGGGCGAACGGTATTATTCCAATGCAGCCCGCGTGGTGGCGGTCGTCTGCGCGATCTTCGTATCCTTTACGTATGTTGCCGGCCAGATGCGCGGCGTGGGCGTGGTCTTTTCGCGGTTCCTCGAGGTGCCGATCAACACCGGTGTTATGATCGGCATGGCGATCGTCTTTATTTACGCGGTAATGGGCGGCATGAAGGGCATCACCTACACCCAGGTTGCGCAGTACTGCGTGCTGATCGTCGCCTACATGATACCGGCGATCTTCATCTCGATCATGCTGACGGGCAACCCGATCCCGCAGCTGGGCTATGGGTCGAGCGTCAGCGCCGGGGGTGCGGAGATACTCAAGGATGCTTCGGCCCAGGGTCAGCATCTGCTGGATGTCCTGAACAAGATCCAGATGGATCTCGGATTTACGGCTTATACCGCCGGCGGTTCGAAGAGCACCATCGACGTCTTTGCGATCACCTTTGCGCTGATGGTCGGCACGGCCGGACTTCCGCACATCATCATCCGCTTTTTCACGACGCCGACGATCAGGGGCGCCCGTGCATCTGCAGGCTGGGCCCTTCTGTTCATCGCCATCCTGTACACTACCGCTCCTGCGGTAGCTTCCTTTGCCCGGATCAACATGATCAAGACCCTGCATAACGAGGAGTACGCTCATGCTCCGTCCTGGTTCAAAAACTGGGAGAAGACCGGCCTGATCATCTGGGCGGACAAGAACGGCGACGGCATTATGCAGTTCGGTAAGGGTAATGCCTTCATTGGCGGAAAACCGAATAAGGAAAAGGACAACCTGGACATGAAAAGCCCCAACGAGCTCCAGATCGACCGCGACATTATGGTTCTGGCGAACCCCGAGATCGCCAAGCTTCCGTCTTGGGTCGTCGCCCTGGTTGCGGCAGGGGGTCTTGCAGCGGCGCTCTCCACGGCAGCAGGACTGCTGCTGGTTATAGCCTCGGCATTTTCCCATGACCTGCTGAAAAACGTGGTGGCAAAGAACATGAACGAAAAACAGGAGCTGATCGCAGCGCGTATCGCAGCAGGCGGCGCGGTCATGGTTGCCGGGTACTTCGGCATCCATCCCCCGGGGTTCGTGGCCCAGGTGGTTGCCTTTGCCTTCGGTCTTGCAGCCTCTTCCTTCTTCCCGGTCATAATACTCGGGATATTCTGGAAGCGGGCGTCCAAGGAAGGCGCGATGCTCGGCATGCTTTCGGGCATTGGCTTTACTGCCGCTTATATCATCTACTTCAAGTTCATGAACCCTCCAGCGTTCAACGTTGCAGCCAACTGGCTCTGGGGCATATCGCCTGAGGGTATCGGCACCATCGGCATGCTGATCAACTTTGCCGTCTGCATCGTTGTGTCGATGATCACGAAAGAGCCTCCGAAGCAGGTTCAGGACATGGTCGAAAGTCTCCGCTATCCGAGGGAGATCGCCTAGCTGTATGTTCAGGGAGGAGGTGTCTCTCTCCATGGGTACCTCCTCCACCCTTTTTTTGACCGGAATGCCTCCAGCGTGGGGGTAATACCAGGGATTTCTGTTGATTTTCATTAAGAAAACGGATATATTTAAATTCCTAATAGACTGAGAAGAAATATTAATAGCTGATCGCAGCTGTTACCATCACATACAGAGGAGGAGGATCTGATGTCAGACGCCAAAAAGATTGATGTATTAATGGACGAGAAGCGGACCTTTCCGCCGTCGAAGGATTTCAGTGCGAAGGCTCACATCCAGAGCATGGCGGAGTACGAAAAGCTCTACAAGCGCTCGGTGGAAGACCCTGAGGGTTTCTGGGGCGAGATGGCTGACAAGAACCTGACGTGGTTCAAAAAGTGGGACAAGGTACTGGACTATGATTTCCACAAGCCATACATCAAGTGGTTTTCCGGGGGCAAGCTCAATGCCTCCTACAACTGTCTTGACCGCCACATAAACACACCCACCCGCAACAAGGCTGCCATCATATGGGAAGCTGACGGCGGCACCTACAAGACCTACACGTACCAGCAGCTGTTCATGGAGGTCAACCGGTTTGCCAATGTGCTGAAGAAGCACGGGATAAAGAAGGGTGACCGGGTAACGCTGTACCTGCCGATGATCCCGGAGCTTGCGATCGCGATGCTTGCCTGTGCCCGGATCGGGGCGATCCATAGCATTGTGTTCGGTGGATTTTCTGCTCAGGCGCTGCGTGATCGTATTCAGGACTGTCAGTCCAGGATTGTGGTGACGGCCGACAAGGGGGTCAGAGGCGGCAGGTTTGTTCCCCTGAAGAGCAACAGCGATGAGGCCATCGAGGAATGTCCGACGATCGAGAAGGTCATTGTGGTCAAACGCGGTGATGGCGGTGTGGACATGAAGCCGGGCCGCGACATCTGGTGGGAAGACGAGGTCAGGGCTGCTGACATCAAGAACTACTGTGAAGCAGAGCAGATGGATGCGGAGGACCCGCTGTTCATCCTGTACACCTCGGGTTCCACGGGCAAGCCCAAGGGCGTACTGCACACCACCGGGGGCTACTGCCTGTACACCAACCTGACCTTCCGTTACATTTTTGACTACCATGACGAAGACATTCATTTCTGCACTGCAGACATCGGCTGGGTAACCGGCCACAGCTATATTGTCTATGGTCCGCTTTCGGCTGGGGCAACCAGCCTCATGTTCGAAGGGATACCCACCTATCCGAACCCGGGAAGGTTCTGGAACATCGTGGAAAAGCACCGGGTAAACATCTTCTACACAGCTCCGACCGTAATCAGGGCGCTTATGCGGGAAGGGGAGCAGTGGGTAACAAGCCACGACCTCTCCTCTATAAGAGTGCTGGGTACCGTAGGAGAGCCGATCAACCCGGAAGCATGGATGTGGTATCACCGCCATGTCGGCAAGGAGAAGCTGCCGATTGTCGATACCTGGTGGCAGACCGAGACCGGCGGTATTCTCATCACGCCGCTTCCCGGGGCCATGACCCTGAAGCCCGGCTCTGCAAACAGGCCGTTTTTTGGTGTTGTGCCGAAGGTACTGAAGGATGACGGAAGCCCTGCTGGCACCAATGAAGGCGGCAAGCTGGTCATCGAAAAACCCTGGCCCGGAATGCTCAGGGGCACCTATGGTGATCCTGAGAACAAGCGGATCAAGGAGGTCTACTTTTCGCAGTACGCAGGAAAGTACTTCACTGGCGACGGGGCACGGGTCGACGAAGACGGAGACTACTGGCTCATGGGCCGCATAGACGACGTTATTAACATCTCCGGTCACAGGCTGGGCACGGCAGAGGTGGAATCAGCCCTGGTAAGCCATGAGTCGGTTGCCGAGGCTGCGGTCGTGGGCTATCCCCATGATATCAAGGGCGAGGGCATCTATGTCTATGTGACCCTGAAGGAAGGTGTCAAGCCCTCTGACGAGCTGAAAAAGATCCTTGTGGGGCATGTCAGAACGGTGATCGGTCCCATTGCCACCCCGGACAAACTTCAGTTTGCCCCGGGGCTTCCCAAGACCCGTTCGGGCAAGATCATGAGAAGGATACTGAGGAAGATCGCCCATAATCAGGTAGATGAGCTCGGCGATACCTCTACCCTTGCAGATCCTTCGGTCGTCGATAATCTCGTAAAGGAACGACTGTAAACCGTATCTGCTATAATGGCACGAAGAACGGCAGGGAGCTAACCCCTGCCGTTCTTATACGAGAAATAAAACATTACGGTGTGGCGGATTGGGGAGGGTGGCAAGAACAATACGCTGCCGGAAGGCAACAAATGGTTTGTGCAGGACCATTTCGAGAAAGAAAAGGAATATTACAATCGTCTTGTCAAGGATCAGAGGCTGAACGTCCTCTGGATAGGTTGCTCAGATTCCCGTGTCGCGGCCAATAACCACAAATAAGCTGCCGGGAGAGGTCTTCTCACATCGAAATGTAGGCAACATCATGGAAGCGAATCACTGGAACCTCAGCGCCGTCCTTGAGTTCTCTATGAGCCCTGCATATACCAGATGCTCTTGTTTGCGGTCATTACGGATGCGGTCGCATTGCAACACTCGACGAGGATAATGCCGAGGATCAATATATTCCCCTCTGGCTCATCAGCGCTTTCAAGACATGCGGGTCGACGAGAAGCTCAAATCATCGTCGAAGAGAACGTGTGGTTTCAGATTGAGGTCCTTGATGGAAAAGAAACTGAAACTTCGCGAATGGGTATATGGCATGGCAAACGGAGAGATGAGAATCCTTGAAATGGAATTTCCCTGTAATTAAACTAGTAATAAAGGAGCGGCATCTGAATATGGATAAATTCTTCCTGAGTAGAGACAATTCACTCCTCGTCATCGTAGACATACAGGAACGCCTTGTCCCTGCCATGCAGGTGAAGGATAAGGTTGTAGCAAATACCCTGCATCTGATAGAGGCGGCCAAACTCCTGAATATCCCGTTACGAGTGACAGAGCAGTACCCCAAGGGGCTCGGCAGGACTATCAGGGAGATAGCTGAAGCGCTTCCTGAATGTACGCCGATTGAGAAAATCACCTTCAGCTGTTGCGGAGAGCAGGCTTTTCTTGATGCAGTGGCGGCGACCGGAAGGACGCACGTTATCCTTGCTGGCATGGAGACCCACGTATGCGTCCTTCAGACGTGCATCGACCTTCTCAGGTCAGGCTACCATGTTCATGCGGCAGCAGACGCAATCTGTTCGCGGAGCAAGGAGAATTACCGGTTAGCCTTGGAGTTTATGCGCGATGCAGGAGCAGTCATATCGTGTACGGAAACCATACTCTTCCAACTGCTGGAAAAGGCTGGATCTGACGAATTCAGGGCTATATCAAAAAGAATTAAGTAGCGGGAATAATCAAAAAAACCTGAACCACCCCTTTTTTTCTTTTATGGAATTGAGGATTTGAACAACATGCCTGATAAGGTCAGCAATTTCTCTTTGCTCGCGTTTCAGCTCTTTGAACGCGTCCGAGTCTTTGAAGTCAGACACTTTTTCTTTCTGCTCCTTCTTCGGCATAATGTTGTACTGAAGGGCTTTGACCTCTGTCCTCAGATCGGATATGGTATGCCGGAGCAGCGTGATAGTTTCAGACATACTGACCATCTTTTTGGAAAGTTCCCTGACTGCATCAGAGAGCTCTTCGGTCTTTCTCGTGTGGAGAGGACGTACCGTCGTATCACGTAGGATTTCTCCTATCGGTTCAATCTCGACAGGTTCCGGAAAGGCCGGCAGGGCATCAGGGAGGGACTGCGGAGCCTCTATTTCCTTGACAGGCTCAAGTTCCTCGACAGGCCCTGATTCACGTTCTTCCTGTTCATGAATCATGGTCTTTTCCGTAAACTCCGGAAAAGCTGGCAGGGCATCAGGGACGAACTGTGGAGCCCCTATTTCCTTGACAGGCTCAAGTTCCTCGATAAGCTCTGCATCATCGATCTCATATTCGGGAATCATGCTTTCTTCCGCAAATTCCGGAAGCGCTGGTCCTGCATCAGAGGCGGGCTCAGGCACGGCGCTCACCGGGACAGGCTCAACGTCCTCGACAGGCCCTGGTTCACGTATTTCCTGTTCAGGGGTAAGCGTGATCTCTTCCTTATCAGGGATCACTTCCGAAGACCCGATGGCTGAAATTTGCGGTATTTCCGGCTCCGAAATGGTGCGTTTGAATGGTTTCTGCTCCGGATAAATATCCTGCTTTACGGGTTCGGACTTCACTTCCAGGACAGGTTTTATTGGTGAAACCGATTTTTTCATCTCCGCTGGCGGCTGGATTTCTATCTTGTGTTTTCTCGATATATCCCTGAGCAGGAGCTTGGTGATTTTTTTGAATGTTTCCTCAACTCCTTTGCCGTCGATGGCGACTGCCTCCAATACTTCATAGGTACCGTTGCGATTAATATCCCGGTTGAGAGCTTCGATGCCCATTATGTTCTTCAGATCCCGTTTATTGAACTGTAATATGATGGGTATCGTATCTGGGTTAATATTATTGGAGATCAGATTTTCCCGCATGTTCTCAAAGCTTTCGATATTCTGGTCCCTCATATCATCCTGCGAGTCTGCGACAAAGACAATAGCATCCGCACCCTTCAGAACAACCTTTCGTGTAGCATTGTATCGGACCTGTCCGGGGACCGTATAAAGCTGGAAGCGGATTGAGAATTCCCGTATCTTTCCGAGCTCAACAGGCAGAAAATCGAAAAATAGCGTCCTGTCCGATTCTGTGGAAAGAGACAGGAGTTTGCCTTTTGTCTCTGGATTCAGGACAGCGTGAAGATGCTGGAGGTTGGTGGTCTTTCCGCTGAGACCGGGACCGTAATAGACAATTTTAAGAGTGATCTCTTTTGTTGCGTAATTAAATAGTGCCATTTTTTTTTATACTATAGCATAAACGCCATTTCTTGTCTGGTTCTTGACACGGTACATCGCCTCGTCTGCAAGCTTCATAAGGTCCTCTTTGGAACGAGCACTTTCCGGATAAGATGCAACGCCAAAGCTCGCGGTCATTTTGAAGGAATAGCCGTCCTTCTTCAGGAAAACGTTGTGTTCAATGGATCTTCTCATCCTCTCTGCTATCTGGAGCGCGTTCTTTGGACTCGTTTGCGGAAGAACCATCACAAATTCATCTCCTCCGTAACGGGCGACGATATCAACGGTTCTTAAACTCTTCAAAAGCAGTTGCCCCATCTCCACAAGGAGCTTGCTTCCCACGAGATGGCCGTAATTGTCATTGATATTCTTAAAATGGTCGATGTCCATGAATATCAAGGATAGGGATGTATGATGTCTGGCAGCCCTGGTAAGTTCAATCTCGAGGGTGCGGTTAAGATAACGCGTATTAAAGAGCTTTGTGAGATCATCGGTTATAGACAATTCGGCCATTTTCTGATAGAGCGCTGCTCTCTCAATGGCTATCGCAGCATGATCTACAATGCGAAGAATCAGCGCGAGATCATCCTTGGTGAATGGTTCATGGTTTGTCTTGTTCACAATCTCGAGAACACCAAGAATATTACCCTTATTATTGATAGGAACGCACATGATGGATTTCGCCCTAAAGTCTGACTCCATGCCAATGCGGGGATTGAAGCGCGGATCTTTAGATACATCAGGGACGATGACCGGTACCTGTTCCTGCGCAACCCAGCCCGCTATGCCTTCCCCGAGCTTCAGACGTTCTTTCCTGATCCTTTTGCCTCTTTCCTTTTTTGTGGTCGTCTTCTCAAATACCAGGTCCCCGGTCTCTTCATCCACGAGCAGAATTGAGCAGGCCTCCGCTCGAATCAGATTTTTTGTTTTTTTCATAATCGTACGGAGGACAGCACTGAGTTCAAGTGATGACGTCAGTGTTTTGCTGACTTCCTCGAAAAAGTCGAGTTCTTTTTTCATGCCGGCGAGACCGGTCCTGAGAATATGGTTATCCGACATAAGTTGCTTTTCGTGAAGGATTCTTTTGATAGCATAATCAAGTTCCTTCGGAGAGCCGGAAATAAGCGGATGGATAAGATTGGTTTTCATCCAGGGAGAAATACCAGAAAAGCTGGGGCCCTCAGAGATGATTATTTTCGGCGTCTCTCTATAACTCCTTAGGAATTCTTTGAACGAAGGCTCTTTGCTTTGTGATCGTTCAGCAATGATGAGGTCCGGGGCATCCTCGGGCCGGTAACGGATGGCATTAACGGAGCGATAGCGGAGAATGCTCGCACCCTTTTCCGAAAGATGGTCCTCAAGACCTTTGGCAAACCCTGCAGAACCAATAAGGAAGACCTTATTCATTCACTCCACAGCATTTCTTGTACTTCCTTCCGCTTCCGCAGGGACAGGGGTCATTTCGGCCTATCTTTTTTCCCCTGGTAACCGTCTGCTGTGAACTGCCTTCTCCACGATTATAGTTCACGGATACCTTCTGCTGCTGAGTCTTTATCCGGTCCTCCTGGTTTTTCTGTACCTGGATCTTGAACAGACGCATGACAACCTCTGTCGAAATCCTGCCAGACAGTTCTGAGAAAATATCAAACGCCTCTTTCTTGTACTCCACAAGCGGGTCCCGCTGAGCATACCCTCGAAGACCTATGCCTTCCTTAAGGTGATCCATGGCAAGAAGGTGGTCTTTCCACTGTGAGTCGACGACCTGGAGCAATATCCATTTTTCCATTTGCCGCATCAGCTCAGAGCCGATGTCCTCTTCTTTTTTCCTGTAGTGATTTCGCGTTTCGGAAGACAGCATATCCCGAAGTCCATCGGCCGTATCCGGCACATCACTCAGCGTAATGTCAAACATTCCGTAAACGGAGTCTTTGAGAGCTTTGATGTCCCAGTCTTCCTTATGCTTGTCTTCAGGGCAATGCACGGAGATGAGCTCATCGATTGCGTCATCGCTCATGCCAAAGATCCTGTCACTCACATCAGAACCCTGAAGCAGTTCGCGTCTGAATGTGTAGATTTCTATTCTCTGCTTGTTCATGACGTCGTCATATTCGAGCAGATGTTTTCTGATGTCAAAGTTCTGTGACTCAACACGCTTCTGAGCATTCTCAATAGCTTTTGAGACCATCTTGTTCTCGATCGGCATGCTGTCATCCATGCCCAGTTTGCCCATGAGACCAGAGACACGGTCAGAGTAGAAGATTCTCATGAGATCGTCCTCAAGGGACAGATAAAAACGCGAGGACCCGGGATCACCCTGTCTTCCTGACCGGCCCCTGAGCTGATTGTCAATTCTTCGCGCCTCATGCCGCTCGGTTCCGAGAATATGCAGTCCACCGGCTTGCAGCACGATCTTCCGGTCTTCTTCGCATTTTTTTTCGGCCTCCGCAAGCGCCTTTTTCCAGTCATCACCCGTATAATCGGGCTTGTCGCTCAACATCTCCCGAGCAAGACCCGAAGGGTTTCCGCCGAGGATAATGTCTGTTCCTCTTCCCGCCATGTTGGTTGCAATGGTAACAGCATGACTCCTGCCGGCCTGAGCGATGATCTCCGCTTCCTTATCATGATATTTCGCATTCAAAACAGAGTGCTTTATTCCGTTTTTTTTCAGCAGGCTGCCCAGATGTTCCGATTTTTCGATAGAAATAGTTCCGACAAGGACCGGCTGACCCCTCTTGTGGCAATCTTCGATGTCACGGATGACGGAGTCAAATTTGCCTTTTTCCGTCTTGTAGATTAAGTCGGGATGGTCGTTCCTGATCATGGGCCTGTTCGTGGGGATGACGATGACATCCAGATTGTAGATCTTTGCAAACTCCTCTGCTTCAGTCTCTGCAGTGCCTGTCATGCCGGAAAGTTTGTTGTACATCCTGAAGTAATTCTGGAAGGTTATCGTCGCGAGCGTCTGGTTCTCGTTCTCGATCTTTACGCCTTCCTTTGCCTCTACCGCCTGATGCAGGCCGTCAGACCAGCGCCTGCCGGGCATGAGTCTGCCGGTAAACTCGTCGACAATAATGACTTCTCCGTCCTTTACCACATAGTCGACATCCCGTTTAAAAAGGTTATAGGCCTTGAGCCCCTGCAGAATATGATGGACGAGATCTATATTGGAAGGATCATAGAGATTCCCCGTGCCGAGCAATTTTTCAGCCCGGATATTGCCGTCTTCGGTAAGAATGACCGTTCTGGCCTTCTCGTCAACCGTGTAATCTTCACCGACCTTGAGCTTTGGAATGATCTTGTCGATTTTGTAATACTTGTCGGTTGACTCTTCTGACGGTCCTGATATGATGAGCGGGGTCCTGGCTTCATCTACCAGGATGCTGTCAACCTCGTCAACGATAGCATAATTAAGTGCTCTCTGGGCAAACTGCCTGCTGTCGTATTTCATATTGTCCCTGAGATAATCGAAGCCGAATTCATTGTTGGTCCCGTAGGTAATGTCTGCATTATACGATACCTGCCGCTGCTCGTCGGTCAGGCCATGGACGATAATCCCGACGCTCAGGCCGAGGAATTGATACAGAGGGCTCATCCATTGAGCATCCCTTCGCGCCAGATAATCGTTGACCGTAACAACATGGACGCCCTTTCTGTCAAGCGCATTAAGATAGACGGGAAGGGTGGCCACGAGGGTTTTACCCTCTCCTGTCTTCATTTCAGCTATTCTACCTTCATGAAGGACTATGCCTCCGAGAAGCTGAACGTCAAAGTGGCGCATTTTCAGAATGCGTTTTGATGCTTCCCTGCAGACGGCGAAGGCCTCGGGAAGCAGGTCATCAAGGGTCTCCGCGTCAGCAATGCGGGACCTGAATTCATCTGTCTTTGCCTGCAGAGCCGCATCTGTCAGCGTCATGATTGCAGGCTCCAGGGCATTGATCTTTTCAACTACGGACAATACCCTGTTAATCTCCCGTTCGTTTTTTGTGCCTATGAGCTTTTTCAGTATGTTTAACATAGTACATATTAAATGAACACGGCGTGATATTTCAAGGAATGCATTAAGTAAATCATTGAAAATCAAGGAAATTTGATGTAAAACACCTTGCCGTGGTAGATTGAATGATGAACAAATCTTTCTTTATTTACACCTATGGATGTCAGATGAATGTCCATGACTCCGAAAAGATGCTGGGCACCCTCGAAAAGGAGGGCTTCTCACTCGCTGAACGCCCTGATTATGCCGATCTCATCATATTTAACACGTGTGCCATCCGCGCAAAGGCAGAGCAGAAATTTTTCAGCCAACTTGGAAGGACAAAGCTTCTGAAAAGAAAAAAACCTCATTTGAAGATAGCCATTGCCGGATGTGTTGCACAGGAATCCAAGGAAGCGATCAGAAAAAGAGCGCCCTATGTCGACGTTATTCTTGGTCCACAGAACATCCATCAGGTAAAAAATCTCTTTAGCTCTTCCCAACCGATGTTTATTGAAGAGAATCCCTCTATCGCACTCCAGGAGTATGAGATGCACAGACAATCTTTGACTCGTGCATGGGTATCCATCATGTACGGATGCAACAATTACTGTAGTTATTGTATCGTCCCGTACACGAGGGGCAGGGAAATATCACGTCCTAGTAAAAACATTCTCTCCGAAATCAGACATCTTAAGGCAAGAGGTTATCGTGAGGTCACGCTTCTGGGACAAAATGTAAACTCATATCGGAGTGACATGGATTTTGTTCAGCTTCTGTATGAGATCAGCAGAATAGGGCTGGACAGGGTACGATTCGTTACGTCCCATCCGAGAGACCTCTCGCCTGCTCTGATACAGGCGATTGCCGAATTACCG
>QKDO01000055.1 GCA_003252075.1 Nitrospirota bacterium | reverse complement strand
CAGGATCATCTCCCACGTAACAGGCTCTTCATCATCTTTCCAGCAGTCATAGTCCGTTGACATGGCGATCGTCTGGTAGCAAATGCCGAGCTCCCGCGCAAGGATCACCTCCGGGACGGTCGACATGTTGATAACATCGGCGCCAAGCAACCTGAACATATGGGATTCGGCCTTGGTCGAAAATCGGGGACCCTCGATTGTTACGACCGTACCGTGGCCGTGGTGACGCAGCTTCAGTTCCCGTGCTGATTTGATAAGCAGTGTCCTCAGATCGCTGCAG
This sequence comes from Nitrospirota bacterium, assembly GCA_003252075.1. Taxonomy (GTDB): domain Bacteria; phylum Nitrospirota; class Thermodesulfovibrionia; order Thermodesulfovibrionales; family UBA6898; genus UBA6898. The sequence goes on along the minus strand of QKDO01000055.1, from coordinate 15,611 downwards.
AATGGCTCTGCCATAGGCGTGTGGACGACCTCCTTTTTCGTAAAGAACGTCAAATTCCGCTGTTTGGTGAAATCAATGAACTGATCGGCAAAAACAAGGTCGCCCGGCCTGATCGTTTTCCTCAGTGAGCCTACGGCAGTGGTCGCCAGAATGTGGGTGCAGCCCTCCTGTTTAAGCGCAGAGACATTTGCCCGATAATTGACGCCCGTAGGATAAACCGAATGGTCCTTGCCGTGGCGGGCGAGGACCACGACATCGAAAGCGCCGATCGTCCCGGTTGTCAGGGGGGATGACGGACTGCCGTACGGGGTTCTGACCTTCTTTTCTTTCTTGTTCTTCATCAGCTTCGGATCATCCATGCCCGACCCGCCGATAATGCCGATCTTTATTCCTGCCATAGCATCTCCTTTACGAGAAGTGTTCTCATCATCAAGATTATAATAAGCAGCTGTAAAAAAAGTATATACACCAGCAGGTTCGGAGGGAGGTGAAAGCGCCTATCCGTAATGCCGTTATCCTCAGCGTACCGGCAGCGAATGTTCTGACCGGCCGGCTCATCTGAGGGGAGAAACACAGGGCGCCGAATCTTCTCCCTGCTTTTCACAACAGTAACATTTTGGTAGAATACAGAACAGGCAGAAGAGAAAAATATATAAGGAGTGGTTATGAAAAAGATCTTATTAATGGTTATGATGACCGCATTCATTGCCTTTGGCTGTCAGAAGAAGGAAGAGCCGCAGCAGTTCCAGCCGCCCTTGGGACAGGTTCCGCAAGGAGGGCTCGGCGCGCCTGGTCAGGGCGTTGATACGGCAAAACTCCTGCAGGAAGAGGTGAAGAAGGACCCGAAGAACCTGAACGCATGGATAAACCTCGGGAACATCATGATGGATACCCATCGCTACCAGGAAGCGATAGATGCATACACCAAGGCGCTTGAGCTCGACCCCAGGAACGTGAACGTACGGGTTGATATGGGCACATGCTACCGGAATGCCAACAAACCCGATATCGCAGTCAGGGAATATAAGAAGGCCCTCGAAATAGATCCAGCGCATATTAATGCGCATAAGAACATGGCAGTGGTACTTGCCTATGATCTCCACGACAACAAACAGGCGGTGAAGGAATTTGAAAAGGCCCTTGAGCTTGCGCCGAACGCCCCGGATGCTGGTGCTGTGAAAGCTGAGATCCAGAAGCTGAAGGCTGCGGCCAAATAGCAAAAAAACGGCGAAAGCATGCAGCCATGACGCGGGTGTCAGGGGCAGGGTGGTGAGCTTGGCCTCCCTGCCCTCTGCCTTTCTGTCAGGTTCTTCTTCCATAACTCCATGCTGAAAAAGCTTGCAAATGTTCCTGCGAAGCCCGGCATCTACCTGTTCAAGAACGACCGGGGAGCTATCCTGTATGTCGGCAAAGCCAAGATCCTGAAGAACCGCATCCGGAGCTACTTCCAAAAATCATCGGGCCTGGATGAGCGCAAGGCCGCCATGATGGGGAGCGTTGCTGATTTCGAGTTTACGGTGACCGGCAACGAGCTGGAAGCTCTCATCCTCGAGGCAAGTCTCATAAAACAGTATAAGCCGCGCTATAACATCCTTCTGAGGGATGACAAGAGTTATCCCTACCTGAAGCTCACCATCAACGAGCAATGGCCCCGCCTCGAGGTCGTACGGAGAATACAGAAGGATGGCGCACGGTATTTCGGCCCCTATGTCCCTGCCGGAGCAATGTGGGATATTCTGGCCTTCATCAGGAACCATTACCGTATCCCGAACTGCAAATATTCCCTGGAGAAAAGGATGAGGCCGTGTATTCAGTTTCAGATCAGGAAGTGCATCGGTCCGTGCTCGGGAGAGGTTGACCGTGAAGCATATCTGCAGATGATACGGGAGGTGGAACTGCTTCTTGAGGGAAAGAACAGGAAACTGATCGCATCGCTCGAGAAGAAGATGGAGGGACTTTCCGAAGACATGCGTTACGAGGAGGCTGCTCTTGTACGTGACAGAATACAGGCCATCCGTGCAGTGTCAGCGTCCCAGAAGGTGGTTTCACCTGAGCTTGGGGACGCCGACATCATAGGGCTTTTCCGGCAGGATGGTGTTGCGGTATTCAAGATCCTGTTCATCAGGAGCGGGGTCATGATAGGGTCACGGGATTTTATACTGAAGAACACGGCCGACGAGACGGATGCATATCTTTTCCGGAATTTCATGGAACAGTTCTATGCGCGGGAGCTATTTGCCGCGCCGGCAGTCTATTGCTCGTCACTGCCGGAAGATGCGGCTGTTCTGTCGGCGTGGCTGACGGGAAAGAGCGGGGCAACGGTCAGGATCAGCAGGCCCTCACGCGGTATCAAGAAAAGGCTGGTGTGTATGGCAGAGGAGAACGCAGAGGAGGTCCTGAAAAGCAGAAGCGCAGCGGCAGCCCCGGATGTGGCAGAAGAGATCGCGGAACTGCTCGGCATGGACAGGGCACCGAGGAGCATAGGGGCGTTCGACATATCGAACATTGCGGGGAAATCTGCTGTCGGTGCTTTTGTCTGCTGGGAACAGGGCGCGTTCAACAAGTCCCGGTACCGGCAGGTAAAGATGGATGCGGTAAAGGGCCCTGATGATTATGCCATGATGAAGGAAATGGTCAGAAGGACCATTCAGAGCATCAGAAACAGGGAGCTCGGGACGGAAGACGTTATGCACAAAGACGCAAGCGGCATCCCGGACCTGGTCATTATTGACGGAGGCAGGGAACATCTGCAGGCAGCGCAGGAGGTTCTGCGGGAGCAGCATATATCGGATACAACGGCGGTCGGTCTTGCAAAAGATCCTGACAGGGTCTTCCTGGCAGGTCGTGACGAGCCAATACGTCTCGATGACAACAGGGCATCATCCCTGATCCTCAGGAAGATCCGAGACGAGGTCCACAGGTTTGCCATCCGGTATCACCGGAAACGGAGGGCAAGAATGGCCTTTGCCTCGGCACTCGACAGCATCTATGGGCTCGGCAGGAAAAGAAGATTTGCATTACTCGAGCGTTTTGGTAGTATAGAGGCAATAAAAGGAGCTTCGGTCGACGAACTCTCAGCAGTGAAAGGTCTTACCAAGAAGCTGGCGCAGGAGGTCCTTGCAGCAGTGAACAAAGAGAAAGACGGGATGGAGCGCACGGCATGAATATCTATATCTCCGGTTCGCTGGCATATGACAGGATTATGGATTTCCCGGGCTCTTTTGCCGATTACATCCTCCCCGACAAGATCCATGTCCTTAATGTCTGCTTTAATGTTACAAGTCTTATAGAGAAATTCGGCGGAACAGCCGGGAATGTTGCCTACTCTCTCGGTCTGCTCGGGGAACGGCCGGTCATCATAGCCACGATCGGCAAGGACTACGCCCCGTATTTCACCTGGCTCAAACAGAACGGCCTTGCGACCAAATGGATCGAGATCGTCCCGGAGGAGTTCACTGCCGGCGCCTACATCACAACGGACAAGTCTGATAACCAGATCACGGGATTCAATCCCGGCGCCATGAAAAAAGCTACCCGCTTTGACCTGAGCGCTGCCGACCCGGGAGACTCGATCATGCTCATAGCACCGGGGAATCTTGAGGACATGATGGGATATGCGTCGCTGTGCAGGGAGAAGGGGATATCCTTTATCTGCGACCCCGGCCAGTCGCTGACGCTCTGGACAGGTGAGCAGCTCAGGGACTGGATCAGGGACTCCATGCTGCTTATCACCAATGACTACGAGCTCGATGTCGTCATGAAGATGACCGGTCTGAGCCGGTCAAGGCTTCTTGGATTGACCGGGATGATCATCACGACGCTGGGAGACAAGGGATCACGAATCAGTACGGATGGAAGGGATATCGCCGTGCCCGCGGCGAAGGTTTCAGAGATCCTGGATCCGACGGGTGCCGGCGATGCGTATCGGGCAGGGCTGCTCAGGGGTCTGTCCCTGAAGCATAACATCGAGAAGTCGGCGAAGATGGGCTCAGTGGCTGCCGCCTATGCCGTCGAGAAATATGGCACGCAGGAGCATCACTTCACTGCCGAAGAATTTGAGAGGCGTCTCCATGAGAATTTTGGGGAATAAGGAGATGCCGGCTGAAAGACGCGGCTGTGATGTCATATAAGGCCGGTGAATTCAGGAAGCTGAACGGTTGCGCGTGGTGGCTGTTTGCCGGTCTGCGGTCTTAGGGCCGCGGGCAGAAAGTATTGGCAATGATCAACGAAGAAGCGATAAAGGCATACGTTCGGAAGGAGTTCCCGAGGACCCTGCATGTCGACATCAGGAAGCTCGGCTCCGGCGTGCAGGGGTCAGGGTTCCTCGTGGAGATGCAGACGGATGAAGGCCTGCAGTCCTATGTGATCAAATCCCTACTGCCCGAAGGGTTTGGCCATGATTATCCTTCGGACAGGGCAGCGGTTTTCCTTCAGGACCTTGATGAATATGCAAATCTCCCGAACCATGTCAAGGCTGTCGATGTGCTTGCGGAGATGGCTGACGGAACCGTCAAGTCCATAGGCGGCGGAAAAGAATACTATCTCATGATGGAGAAGGTCGAAGGCAGGGATTATTTCCACGACCTGAAAGGATTTGCCGGCAAAAAGGCCCTTGAAAACGACGACAGGAAAAAAATAGCGGCAATGACCTCTTATCTCGCGAAGATACATGCAGTGAAAAAGGCATCAAAGACCCTGTACTGGAGGAAACTGAGAGATACGGTCGGTCACGGTGAATGTCTGATGGGGGTTTTTGATATATATCCGGACGGTACGTTGCCGTACGAAGAGATGGCACGCATCATCAAGGGGGCTGTCGACTGGATATACCGGCTCAAGCCCAGATTTGCACGGCTTTCCCAGATACACGGAGATTTTCATCCCGGCAATATATGGTTCCGCGACAGCAGGGATATCATACTCCTGGACCGGAGCAGGGGCCCCTGGGGAGAGCCCGCAGACGACGTGACAGCCCTTGCGATCAACTATATCTTTTTTTCGATTAAGGCCCATGGCGACGTGAGAGGGGCTTACCTAGAGGGACTGAAACGGTTCTTCAACGATTATATTATCGCTGCAGATGACAGCGAGATAACCGGGGTTGTTGCGCCATTCTTCGCCTTCCGGGCGGCGGTCGTTGCTAACCCTGTCTTCTATCCGGAACTGGGTGCTGATGCGCGACAACGTATATTCAGGTTTGCAGAGAATGTTTTGTCTGCGGACAGGTTCGAGGTGGCCGGTGTCAATACATATCTTTCATAGCATCGTTGAGGGGGGAGGCATGGGGTGCCGGGAGAGAAACGCATCTGCATCGTCCTTTTCCCGTGTATTGCCGGTTTGATGTCAGCGTCCGTAGGCGCTGGTGAGCAGCACGATCTTTCCGGTACATATATATCTTTGACGGGGACGCTGCCATGGACTACCCGAGGTCAACCGGCGCATACAGCTCTGAACAACGGGAAGAGATCGTCTCCCTGACGGAGAAGATGAAGGTGATAGTCACGGGGACACGGAAGTGACTGCACGAACGACCATAACAGTTCTGGACAGTTCAAGACTGTAGAACAGGGGCCGGGCTAAATCGTTACCCTTACAAACCCTGCGGAAGAACCCGTATGGAACCGGATCGGGTTTGTTTCTGACGGATACGGGCTGGTACATCCGACCGGTGACAAGCTGTTCAGGGAAAAGTTCAGGAGAATTCCCTGAGAGGGGAAATTATTTAGACGCCGAAACGCGGAAATAGGTCTGCCAGACCGATAGGAGTTCAGACGTGGCCCTCAGGTCTCCTGCACAATAGCGGGCAATGTCAAGATACCTCCCTGCCCGGAAAAGGTCCTTTACTTCATATCCGGTAATGCCCTCGCTCTTCGGGCTTTTTATATCAAACGTTCTGCACCACATGTCGAGGCTGAACTTCCTGCGAGTTGCGCCATAGAAGGTAAGCTGGTCGAACAGGTCTATATGCGTGTCGCCGTAGCGGTTCGGCATAAGCTCTCGCAGAGGCCTGATCTTATGCACGGCTGACCGAACCAGGATAAAGGGGCAGTCAAAGCCCCGGCCATTAAAGGTGACGAACTGTTTGTAGCCCCGCAGCGTTTCCCAGAACTTCATGATGATCTCCCGTTCGGTACCGGTCTCGTACCGCATATCATCTTCTACGAAGGGAAGGAGGGGGTCAGCATTGTTCTGAAAGAAGACAAAGCCTTTGCTCTTGTCCGGGTCATACATGCCGATCGCTGCGATCTCAGCTGTCAGAGGATAGAAAGAAAGGCTATCCCGCACCTCATTTTTCTCTTCTTCGGTGTCCGCCCATTTCAGCAGGTAATCCTGCACAGCAGGGTCGAGGTGATCGAAGTCTTTTCCTGCGGTCTCTATATCGAAGATAATACGGGACATGTTTCGTGCCGGTGTACGGTGTCAGTGGTCGTGACCAGTGCCCGGCAGACGAAGTTTTCTGCTCTTCCTGACACTGATCGCTATGCACTGACTATGGTTTCTTACGATGCCTTGGGTATTTCCTTAAAGACGTTCCAGGTCTTGAGAATATCCACGGCGCGCTGGAGCTGGATGTCGTCCTTCTCGTCCACTTCCATGGGTGCCGTTTCCTTTTCCTCTTCCTGCATGTCCGTCTGCTCGTTCTTCAGGTGGCGTTCAAGGTCTTTCTCCCTCACGACGGGGTGTTCCTTCTCACCGTTCTTTGCCTCAAGTTTGACGACGATATCCGGGGCGATTCCGGTACCCTGAATAGAGCGGCCCTTCGGCGTATAGTATTTTGCCGTGGTAAGCCTGAGACCTGAGCCGTCGCTGAGCGGAATCACGGTCTGGACCGAGCCCTTTCCGAACGTGACGGTGCCGAGGATAACAGCCCTGTTCCAGTCCTTGAGTGCACCGGCGACGATCTCTGAAGCACTGGCGCTGCCCTGGTTCACCAGAACAATCATCGGAAGGGTAAAGTAGTCACTGTTATTCGTAAAGAACTCCTGTTTTTCTCCGCTCCGTGTCTTCGTATACACGACGAGTCTGCCTTTTGGAAGGAATTGGCTGGTAACGTCTATGGCGCTGTTCAGCAGGCCACCCGGGTCGTTTCTCAGGTCAAGGACGAGGGACGAAATCTTTTCTTCCTTCAGTTTTGTGAGCGCTGCGGCCAGATCGGCGGCAGACTGCTCCTGGAACTGCGTAAGCTTTATGTAGCCGATGCCCTCTTCAAGGGTTTTGGATTTTACGCTCTTGATTTTGATGATCTCGCGTATGAGCTTGAAGTCTTTCAGATCTTTCCAGCCCTCACGCATGATGCTGATGGTGACCGAGGTCTTCGGCGTGCCTCTCATTTTCGCCACTGCATCCTGCAGCGTCATGTTATGCGTGGAAACGCCGTCGATCTTCATGATCTTGTCACCAGCCTTGACGCCGGCCCGTGCAGCAGGCGTATCGTCGATAGGTGCAATGACCGTGAGGATATTTTCCTTCATGCCGATCTGGATGCCGATGCCGCCGAACTCACCCTTGGTCTCGACCTGCATTTCTTTGAATCCTTCGGCAGTCATAAAGCTCGAATGGGGGTCAAGAGAGTTGAGCATGCCTTTGATCGCTCCGTAGATAAGATCCTTAGACTTTACCTCCTCGACATAGTGTTTCTTTACCATAGACAGGACCTCCGTGAACGTCCTGAGGTCTTCGTATCCCTCTCCTTCGGCGCTCACGCTCGAGACAGACAGCCGGCCGATCAGCACCCCGGTTGTTGCTACCGAGAGGACGAGAAAAAATATCAGCAGCGTATGCTTCTTTAACTTCAGCATGGAACAGTAACCTCCTGAGTTATCGCTTCCTTTTCTTTAACCATTGCGTCGGATCGAGAGGTTTGCCTTTGTATCTGATCTCAAAGTAAATTCCCGGGGCATTAATAACGCCCGATGTACCGACCTTTCCAATCACCTGATTTTCTCTTATTATATCTCCAACGTTCGAAAAAATCTCGGAAAGATTGCCGTAAAGGGTATGATAGCCGCTTCCATGGTTGATAATGATGAGCTGACCGAACCCCTTGAACCATTCCGCAAAGATAACTTTACCTGCATATACAGACCTGACGTCAGCAGATGCATCGGTCTGTATATGGATGCCGTTTCTGAAGACCGGGGTATCGAACCGGGGGTCTTTCTGTGCGCCATAGGGGACCGCTATCCTGCCTTCAGACGGCCACATAAGCCTGCCCTTGAGTTGGGTAAAGCCCTTCCCAGCGTAATCATCGGTCCGCGATGATTCCCTGATGATCTCAAGCATTCTGCGGGATGCTTCCCCGAGCTCGGATATCATCTTCTGGCGCGTGGCCTTCTCGTTCCGGACAGAATCCAGGATGTCTTCCTTGGCCTTCTTTGTTTTGGTCAGCTCATTTTCTGCTGCCCTGACCTTCTGTTCCCGCTCTTTCAGCTCAGCCCTGAGGCGTTCAAGCTTTTTCTGCTCCTCTTCCTGTTTCTCGAGGTTCTCGCTGTATGCCTGCATGATCCGGTGTTCATACCGGGTGAGGCGCTCAAGATATTTCCAGGTGCGCATAAGCTGTGATATGTCCTCGGCACTCAGGATCTGGGTCAGGGTGTCTCCGCCGTATCCCAGGCGGTTCATGCTCTTGAGTTTTCTTCTGATCCAGGTCCGCTGCCGGTCAATATTGTTTTTGGTCTGCATGATGCTCCTGGTGGACTGTTCTATTGCAGTCTCTGTCTGCCGCAGATTCCTGCGGGATTTCCTGAGGTCTTTTTCGACCGTTGAGAGTTTCGTGTTGACGTCCTCAAGTTCGTTCAGGACAGAACGCTCACGCGCATGAGCCGCTCCCAGTTTTTTTTTCTCTTCCGCAAGCCGTTCCTGGAGTTTCTTATACTCCTGTTCCGGCGATGAGGAGGTGGCTGCGGAAAAAGAAGGGCAGAGAAGGGCGATGACCAGCACAACAGCAAGGTACATCAGTACTTGAGCCTTCCCAGTGCGATGGCAGCACCTGAAATGCCGAGGAACATGCCGATCAGGGGAAGGGACAGAAAAAAATCAGCGGGGAAGAGCAGGGTTCTGAAGACCGGTACCGCAACCGCCATTCTGAATATAACGAGATGCTGCAGGAGATACAGGGCTACGAGGCTCGTAATGCCTCCTGACGTGCCGATCGCCGCTCCTTCGATGAGGAACGGGGCCCTGATAAAACCCTTGGTGGCACCAAGAAGCTTGAAGGTCTCGATCTCATCATTTCTGCGGTAAAACAGGATCTTTACGGTGCTGTAACAGACAAAGACGATACCGGTGGAGAGTATGGCGGCGAGGATGATACCGACGATCCTCATCCCGTTCTTGATATCATGCAGGGTGGAGAGGAACTTCTCCCCATAATCCACTTCGCTTACCCCTCTTATTTTCTTCGCCGCTTCCGCGAGCTTGCGCACCGATTCAGAGCCCATGGCTTCCTTGCGGAGCTTTACCTCGATCGAATCGGGAAGGGGGTTGTCATCGATTCCCTCAAGGACGTACTGGGAGTTCTTGAGCGTTGCCTTTAATTCCCTGAATGCCTCTTCCTTGGATATATAGGTTACCGAGCCGACTTCACGCCGGGTTTTGACCGATGCGATGACATCGTCGATTTTCTCCCTCGGCAGGTTGTCCTCAAGGTAGACCACCAGGGAGAACTTTTCGGGGAGGTTCCGGGTTGCAGCCTCGACATTGTAGAAGACAAGATAGCTGAGGCTGATGATGAAGAGACCCGCAAAGATCGTGAGCATGGACAGAAGGTTGATCCACTTGTCCTTTCTGAGGCTCTGCAGTGCCAGTTTGAACGCATAAGGAGCGGTCATCAGCAGACCTCCCCACCCAGCAGCGAGCCGGCATCAAGCCGCAAGACCCGTTTTCCTGAATTGCGGTACAGATCGCGGTTATGTGTTGCAACAAGGATGGTGGTGCCTTTTGCGTGAATATCCTTGAATGTCCGCAGAACGCCCTCTGCCGTATCAGGGTCAAGGTTCCCGGTGGGTTCGTCAGCAAGCAGGACAGTGGGCTCAGCAACAATGGCCCTTGCTATCACGACGCGCTGCTGCTCTCCTCCCGAAAGCCTCCGGGGATAACTGTCCGCCTTATGCCTGAGGTTCACCGTTTTAAGGGCATCGGCTACCCGTGATTTGACCTCCCGCTCTCCCACCCCCCGGATTCTCAGGGCAAGGGAGACGTTCTCGAAGACATTTCTGTTGTCAAGGAGGCGAAAATCCTGAAAGACAACGCCGATGTTGCGGCGTATAAACGGAATGCTCGCCTCCCTGAGCGTCGTGGTATCCCAGCCTGAGATCGTGATGCTGCCGTGATCAGGCAACTCCGCAAGGTAGATGAGTTTGAGAAGGGTTGTCTTGCCCGAACCGCTTGGTCCGGTCAGAAATACCATCTCTCCCCTCCCGACCGAGAAGGTGATATCGTGCAGAGCGGTCAGGTTCTCGTATTCCTTGGATACGTTCTGGAAATGGATCATCGGGCCGGCAGGTTCCATCATTTGTCTTCTTCCTTGAGGATATAGTCAAGCAGGATGTCGTCAAGGCTCCTGGATATCTGGGCCTTGGGATCCTTGTGCGGTGCAGGCGGGATTGTTCCCGGATCAGGTTCCGGATCAGGAGGCGGTGCCGGTTTTAGCGCTGTTTCCGGCTCCCTGATCACGGCCTCACCAGGCTGCTTCAGGTCAGGCTGGGGAGTATGGCGCCCAACCGTATGTTTCCCGTGAATCAGTTCCTTGATCATGGCCTTATGCTGCTCTTTCATGAGTCCGCGGACCTTCTCCGCGAACTCAGGGCCATCAGCAATATCCGCATAGCTCGTCTTCTTCCTCGCAAGGATAGTACCTTTGTCATAGAGCAGGGTAATGATATGCGGGTTCCTGGCCCCGCTGTCCTCTGTCTGGACGTGATAGACGGTGCCTTTATAGGATATATTGGTGTTATAACCGACGAGCATATCGGCCTATTATAATAAAAACAGGGAGTGTGAAGATATATATTAACGATACCCGCTAAAGCGGGAAGAGAGGGGAGTTCTTTCCAAGCACCGCAGATATCCCTTTCACCGGAGACCTCCCGCGGCATTATCCCAAGAGGTCGGCCCAGATCTTCAGTGCCGTAATGGAGATGATTATCGCAAGCAGCCAGCGCAGGTACAGAGTCTTGGTCCGTTTGCTTACCCATGCACCGGCCTTTGCAACGGGAACAGCGCCGAGAAGGAGGGCTCCGGCCATGGCAAAGGGGACCTGGCCCGTAGCAACCTTGCCGATCATGCCGGCTGTTGCAGAAAAGAGACCGATGGCAAGCGTTGAGCCGAGCGCAACGCGCAGGGGTATCTTCAGCACATACAGCATGAGCGGTATGGTGATGAATGCCCCTCCCTGCCCCACGAGACCGATCAGAAAACCGACCGTCACCCCGATGACAAGAGCAACAGACCGCGGGAAGCTCACCATGTCTTCTGTGTGATCGTCCCTGCCATAGGTCCGCGGCAGGAACATCAGCGCTGCAGCCGTTAGTGCAAGAGCTCCGAAGATAAAAAGCAGAATCTTGTCGGGCACTGCCCGCGAGATGAACGAACCGGCAAGAGATGAAAGGAAGAGCGAAAATCCGAGCGTCAGCACCAGTGATTTGTGGACCAGCCCCTGTTTCTGATAAAAGAGCATTGCCGAGAGGGATGCAAAGAACCCCTGCACCATGGTGAGGCCGGTGATATTCTTTACGCCGATCGGATCGAAGCCGAAAACCGGCGGCACATAATGCAGGAGGGGAAACATGAGGATACCCCCGCCGATGCCCAGAAGACCGGAGAAAAAACCGACCACAGCCCCGGCAAGCGTCAGGAACAGAAAAAATTCCAGGGTCATTTACCGTTCAACGACGATGCGCACAGAGCTCTTTGCTTCTTCTTCCGCCACATCGCCGATGTACGCCGCGAGAATGCCCTCCTTCTGAAGCGCTGAGATGAGCGCTGTTTTCTTTCCGGCCGGCACAAATATGAGGAGGCCTCCTGATGTCTGTGCATCATTGATCAGGATCTTCTCCGTATCAGAGACCGATTCGTGATACCGGACGTGCTGCGTGTAGTTGCGGAAATTAGCCATCGTCCCTCCGGGGACCTTGTTCATGCCGACAAGCCGTATGGCCTCTTCAAAGAAGGGTATCGCGCCTGCCCGGACATGAGCCGTACACCTGCTGGCCGAGAGCACTTCATGGAGATGTCCGATGAGCCCGAAGCCCGTTATATCCGTTGCAGTGCTGACGCCCACTTCAAGCATGATTTCGCTCGCCCTTTTGTTCAGCGCTGCCATGGACAGCGTGAACTCCTCGACAACCGATTCAGTACAGAGGCCTGCCTTTACGCCGGTGGATATGATTCCGGTACCGATCTTTTTGGTCAGGAGCATGACATCGCCCGGACGGGCCTTGGTGTTGTCAAGTATTTTGTCAGGATGGATGAGGCCCATGACCGTATAGCCGAACTTGGGCTCCTTGTCCCGGATGGTATGACCGCCGATGACGGCTACCCCTGCCTCTGACATCTTGTCGGTTCCGCCCTGCATCACCCGGTGGAGTGACGGAAAGAACTCGGGTTGGCTCGGAAACATGGCGATGTTCAGGGACACAACAGCCCTTCCTCCCATTGCCCAGACATCGGAAAGGGAGTTTGCGGCGGAGATGGCACCGAACCAGTAAGGATCGTCAACGATGGGGGTGAAGAAGTCCGTTGTCAGCACAACAGCGACTTCGCTGTTGATGCGGTACACACCCGCATCATCCGCATTGTTTGAGCCGACAAGAACATTCCTGTCCGTGACTGCTGGCAGCTGACCCAGAACCTGGGCCAGGTCCGAAGGACTGAATTTCGCTGCTCAACCTGCGCAGCTTGCAAGTTCCGTAAGTCTTATGCTCATAGGCACCTCCCGTAACGTAGTTTTAGTATACAAGTTCTTACTCTGAATTCATGTCGCTTCTCCCGAGAGGCTCCCTACCCCGTTGATGTATTGCATATGCGCCAGCGTCTCCGACAAAAGGGAGGACCAGCATCCAAGGGAACGTAAGCCGCTTTGCCTCCCGAAACGGGGACAGGCCGATGACCATTTCCCGGTGTCCTGCAGCAGGTTGCTCTCGGTACGTGCCGTAGAGCCGGTCCCACCACGGGAAATTAAAGCCGAAGTTGCTATTCGTCTCTCTGATGACGACAGAATGATGTACACGGTGCATGTCTGGAGTGACGACGAAGAGACGAATGACCCTGTCGAAGCCGGCGGGCAGCAGAATGTTGCCGTGATTAAACAGAGACGTAGCATTTAACACCACTTCGAAGATAATGACCGATACCGCGGGAGGACCGATGGCTGCTACTGCAGCCATCTTGACACCCATGCTCAGCATGATCTCAATGGGATGAAATCTGAGCCCCGTGGAAACGTCTACATCGAGGTCCGTATGGTGCATCATGTGCAGACGCCACAAGACCGGCACCGAATGAAACAGTATGTGCTGTAGGTATAGGAGGAGATCCAGCGTTATCACGCCGATTCCTACCGAAGCCCAGTAGGGCATGTGATAATTGTTCAGGAGTCCCCATCCGGAGTCTCCCGCCATGATCGCGATGTCGACTGCCAAAACCGGCAAAAGAGCGCGCAGGGCAACCGTGTTAAGGAGGGCAATTCCCATGTTACCACACCATCGGACAGATTTCGATGTGGTCAGGACTCTGCGCGGCGACAAGGACTCCCAGAGGGAAAGCAGGGTGAGGATTCCCATAAAGAAGACCAGCCGAACTGTGCTCTCATTCGTCATGCCGCATTCCTTTTAGGAGGTGTGTGCATTCCATGAAATCCGGGATAGGCCTTCGATGGGTTGGAATTCATTCCCGATCGGCATGTATACATGGCCGTTCCCGCTCACTGCCGTACGCGGCTCCACCTCTTGTTGTTGTCGAAAATATTTTCACCGATACAAGCCTTTTTCGGTATCGGTCGATCTGAAGGATGTCAGGTTCTTCATTACGTCACCGTGGCCGCTGCGCGGAGTTGGTCAAGCACGAATGCAAGTTCTTCCCATGTGGTAGATCTTCCGAGACTGAACCTGACTGCACCCATACCCTCTCTTTGAGGAACTCCCATGGCAGCAAGAACCGGAGAGAGCATCACAGACCCGGCATGGCATGCGGCTCCTGTTGATGCAGCGACCTCCGGTATTTTTGACAAGATCTCGGCACCGATCCTTCCGATAAAATTGACATTTACCGTGTTCGGGAGTCGCTCTATCGGGTGGCCATTGAGCATAACATCTTTTCCAAAGATTTCCTGCAGCCCATCCCAGAATCGATCTCGCAGCGCCTGCATCTGAAACATGCCGATCCATTTTTGTGCAAGCCGGCATGCAGCACCAAGGGCTACGGCAAACAGGACATTTTCCGTGCCTGCCCTTCTTCCTTGCTCATGTCCGGCGCCATGCATGAGCGGCTCGATTACTGAACCTTTCCTGATATAAAGTGCTCCGATACCTTTTGGTGCATACAGCTTATGACCGGCGACGGAAAGGAGGTCAACGCCGAGCTCATCTGTCCTGCAGGAGATCTTTCCGACGCTCTGGGCAGCATCGGTGTGGAACAAGATCCCCGCTTCCCGGGCTATTGTGGAGATCTCCGGGATCGGCTGGATGGTTCCCACCTCATTGTTGGCGTGCATTACGGTGATGAGGACCGTTTTGGGCGTGATCGCACGCCGTATGGCATCAGGATCTACCCTGCCGAAGCGGTCAACGGGGACTACCGTTATCTGTGCTCCAAGCTTCTCGAGGAACTGACAGGGATTGAGAATGGCCGGGTGCTCTACAGCAGTCGTAATGATATGATAGCCTTTTCCCCGACTCGCAAAAAAGACACCCTTGATCGCATGGTTGTTCGCCTCGGTTCCCCCGCTGGTGAAGACGATCTCAGCAGGGGCGCAGCCCAGCAGGTCGGCTACCTGTCTGCGCGCTCCTTCCACAGCATCCCTGGCGGGGATGCCGGCCCAGTGATTACTTGAAGGATTGCCATAGTGATCAGTGAAGAAAGGACGCATGGCCTCAAAGGCTTCCGGTGCGACAGGAGTGCTGGCATTATAATCGAGATATATTTTATTCATCATCTGTATCAGGAATACAGTCCTCTGAACGTTTTCAGGGCAGATTGCTCATCCCGTGCTTCATCTTCCAGAGGAAATATTTTTCAAAGCCTACCTTCATCCATTTTGCCCATATTCCTTTTTTGGTAATCGACTCCTGTCTCGGCGGAAGGACCGGTGATGCCTTCATGAACGCCGCGGTATTCCCCATGTCCATAATGCACATGACATCAAGCTCCGACGGCGGTGGAGGAGTTTCTCCCTTGATATCGGCGACGATTGCTGCTGCTGCGGTCTTGGCCATCTTGACTGTCATAAAGCCTGTCTTTGGTACCCCTACGGGGACAGGCGTTGACTCCGGAGGGGCGAGTGCCATGGCAACGCCGATCGAAAAGATGCTTTTGTGCTTTGTATGCCGGTAGCTCCAGTCAACCGGAATAAAGCCGCGCGGATTGCCGAGCGGAGCTACAGCAGGCACACCCTT
>QKDO01000056.1 GCA_003252075.1 Nitrospirota bacterium | reverse complement strand
TCTGGCGGAGACACAAGGTGAAGCCGATCGTACGAAAACTTTGGGTTCGGATGAAGAGTAGCTGGTCCGGACAGCAATCACTCCGCAGAAAAATATTAAGACAGGAGAAAAGGCCGCTTCTCTTTCGGACTTTGCAGATAGCCGGGAATTGTTATGAAAGCAGTCGATGTATATCAGGTTGACCCTTTTATGGATTGAGAATAATCTTCTTCATTTGAACATCCCCTTGGAATATGCCCATCAGCCGCCGGCAGTGAAAAATAAAATGTCGCCCCTTCATTGGCCCTCCCTTCTGCCCATACGCGTCCGCCGTGCTTTTCTATGATCCTACGAGTGATTGCGAGGCCAACACCTGTCCCTTCAATATCCTGTGACTGGGGCAACCGTTGAAACAGACCAAAAATTATGTCAGAATCCGCTCTATCGAATCCTATTCCATTATCTCTAACGTAATAGATATTTTGACCTTGTTTCTCAAAGCCTCCTACTTCAATCATTGTAGTCGCCTTACCACGCGTATACTTGAGTGCATTCGATAACAGATTTGCGATTACTTGATGTATAATGCGCGGGTCACCCCAGGCATGTGGCAGGTCCCGTACCTCAAATCGAATCTCCCTGTCATCAGTTGCTGCCGTTATTTCATTGAACACCGTATTAGCGAGAGCTTCCATATCTATGTCGGATTTCACGACCTCTTTTTTCCTGATACGGGAGAAAGAGAGGAGATCCTTTATACGCTGTGATATCTGCTTGGCTGTTTCCTTGATAAAGACAAACTTTTCTTTACCCTCATCATCCAGCACATCTCCATATTTCTTCAACAAATTGTTACAGGACCACTCGATCACCATTAACGGCTCCCGAAGTCCATGGGATGCCATGTAGGTAAAACTCTCCAGATCATTGTTAGATTGTTCGAGATACGTTGCCCGAACCTGCAACTCTAGATTGAGTTCCTTGACTTTCTCCTCTGCCTGTTTTCGCGCGGTGATATCCCTAGTTATGCAAAGTGAAGCGAATATTTCGCCCTCCAAGTGGCGGATCGGAACGGCATGGGTCTCCAACCAGAGTCGTCTGCCTTTCAAGCCGACGATCTCAAACTCCATCTTCCCTGAAATGCCCTCGAAGACCTTTCCTGTCAACGATTCAAATTCTTGGTGATACTCTGGAGGAATCAGTGCATAGAGGGATTTACCCTTGACCTGGACAAGGGAATCCGCTTCGATCATTTCAAGACCTGCACGGTTCATATCGAGCAGGGTGCCATCGCGTGCAAGGAGTTTAATGCATTCAGGCTCTGTCTCAATAATAGTTTGAAGGTAATTTTTGGTCCTGAGCAGCTCCTTCGCATAGCGTCTTTGATGAGAAAATGCTCTGGCTACAAGGATTCCCGATGCGATGAAAAAGGAAGAAGCAAGCGATCGGAAACCGACCTCTCTTTTGTCAAGGAACAAGACAGTCAAAAAAGAGTCATCATAGAAGTGCAAGTAGTCTAATAACGCATCCGTAAGCCAAAAAGTTATCGCAACAATGATTGACAGGATAATTATCTTGTATTCACTTTTCATGATGACGTTGTCCCGCTCCTCTCTCAATCGGCCAAAAAAATTCTTCCCCTCTTATAGTTAATAACAACAACCCATTTTCGGTCAAGACTGCGAGTAGCCATTTTGGGGTTGATGTGAAAATTAGAACTCCTTCAGCATACCGCCCTCGCAGGGCTAACCGGAGTCCAAATTAGAAAATACGTTTCAATTTACTGTAACACCGACAAGTCCGATTGAATATTTTCGATGCATAGTTTCCAACCTTATCTCCCTCAGATGACGGATGGTTTCGCGCAGGTATTGTTACCACGTGAAAATAATGCCGGTGCTGGTTGGCAGGTGAAACTCGCATCGCGCCTGCAAGCATATTTTCTCTTAAATACCGCGGAAGCATCATATGAGATATCTGCTGACTCATGGTAAAAAGTGCATCGTCTGTGATTGCATTAGGCGTTGCGAGAAAAATGAGTATAACACTCCTCAATGGCAATGATTGAGACATTCGCCACGAAAGATGGATAGCATTGTTCACTCGACCAACAGATTGATCGCTAAACTGCCTGATGCCGGTGAAAAGCCAGATGCGTTACAACGGAGAGAGCATGCGCAGGAGTTGACCAAAGCTCATGCCGGGAAATTTCGACATAATAGCCGACAAGCCCGGCATTGACAGATATGTCATAAGGTGTCTTGCCTGTACTGCCTTTTTCAGAAGAACGACCCACTGGCCCGACAGGACCTTATCCTTGCGTGCATAGATCCCCATCTCCTTCCCGAGGGAGACCAACTGAGGTCTCTCTTTGGGCGCATATCCCACCTGTCTCCGGCCACGCAGATGGCTATTGATGTTCATGGCCGCTGTCACGGCCTGATCCAGCGCATGGTAGGCGAGACGGGTAAGGGCAAGAGGCTGGTCATGTATGTAAATACTGACAATATCTCCGACGCCATAGACGGAGTCGTCATCCGGGGAATGAAGCTGCTCGGTAACCTTCAGCCAGCCATTCGGCGCTTTTGTCAGTGGCAGTTCCTGGATCAGCCGGTTCGGTTGGATTCCACCGGTCCATATCAGCATTGACATATCATACTTCATGCCGGAGTCAAGTGTTACCGCATTTTGCTGCACCTCAATAATCCTATGCCCGGTGGCTATAGTTACGCCTTTCCGTAAGAGATACTCCCGGGCAAATTCCTGCGCTTTCACCGGAAGGCCGGGAAGAAGGTTGTTCTGGCCGTGAATGAGCTGAAGGGATATCCTTCCTTCGTGGAGATCATGCCCATACCCGTTCCCCCGCATTACATCGAGGAGTTCTCCTGCCACTTCCACACCTTCCGGTCCGCCGCCGGCAATGATAACGGAGCACCGCTGTTTCCTGTCTTCCAGAAGCGAGCAGAGATCAGCATGAATGCGCTCGGCATCTTCAGGGCTCCGGAACCCGTAGGAAAAGGTTTCCGCCCCTTGTACGCCATAGAAATTATTCTCGCCGCCGCTGCTTAAGACGAGATAGTCATAATCCAGGACCTGGGATGACATAACCACTTTCTTATCACTCACATCTGCTGAAATAACCTCATCACGGACGAATTCTATTCCTGCAACGCCCAATACCAGCTCTAGCGGTATTTGTATGTCTCTCGGCTGAATATCACCTGAGACAATGTTATGGATGGAGGGAATAAAAGCATGGTATTCAGAACGGTCAACGAGGGTTATCCTCACCGATGACGGCAGAAGGTTCTTCAGCGATAAAGCGGTCTCCAGGCCACCAAAACCACCGCCGATAATTATGACGTTCTTACGCATCTTTCATACTCCCGAATACGTGGATGCCTTATGGTATAGCAACAGTCTATCACATCTTAAAAAAAGGGGCACCCGGGGGCCGCTGTCCATAGGAATAGCAGCGAGCTGGGATGTTCACCGGTCATGGCACAGAGATCATTGCTTCAAAAAGCAGCATATCCGACAAGATCATGCGGGTGTGTTAAGGAAATCACCTTGGGCAGTCCGCGAATCCGGAAAGTTTTGTTGGTTCCGGCACGATGACGTTAATCTAGCTTTGTCAGTGGTATGCTCGGAGGGGCCATCTTTCCGTTCATTTGCCCGCCGGGTCTATCCTGAACTTTCCGAAGGCTATGCCGAGATTGATGCCTTTTCCCTTAGCTGCAAGGGCAAGGGATACATTGCCCTTGGTCATCACCTGCGCTCCGGCCGATTTCACGACGCCGGCATGGGCCTCGGCCTTGGCATAGGCCCCAAAGATCTCCTGTATATCAGCAACCTCAGAAAATGTCCCGGTTCCTTTCAGACTGGATTTCCCAGCCGTAAGGCCGCCTCCCTTCACGTCGATCTTGACTCGCCTGCTCTGTCCATTGTCGCACGTGACCGTACCGGTTCCCGAGGCTGTTTCATAAAGGACAGACCATCCCTGGATGCTGAACTGAAGTTTGCATTTGGTTCCTGTAATATCAGCGGCTTCGCTCGTCAGGGGAGGGCAGGACAGAACGAACATTAGCAGGAAAAGTATTATGAATAGAATCCTGTGCAGTCTGTTTGTCTTCATGACATGATCTCCTCTCTTTGCATTATTACGCGATGCAGTACCTAGGGTCCGGTCACCTATGGTATCAGATTCAGCTATGCAGATACAGCGGGTATACCTGCGGTGCAGTTTGCAGGAGAAAATCAGCTCACGTGGCTTGTTTATCCGTGGCACTGTCAGCACATGCGAGGAATTCCCGTACATTGAGCAGCGGCGTATCGGGCGGGAGATCGCAGGAAGGC
>QKDO01000069.1 GCA_003252075.1 Nitrospirota bacterium | reverse complement strand
GGTTATGCACAGCATTGCGGACAGACGTATCTTAGCAGAAGGGCGAAGAGGGAGTAAATGCGGTATTGACCTGAACAAGAAAAGCCCCCTGATGAGAGGGGGCTTTTTCGGCATTTCTGTGTTAGACTTTGCTCACATTGACAGCCTTGAGGCCTTTCGGGCCTTTTTCGGTGTCAAAGCTGACTGCATCGCCCTCGGCAAGCGATTTAAAGCCGTTGCCCTGGATGGATGAATAGTGCACGAACACGTCGCTGCCGTCTTCGCTGGTTATGAAGCCAAAACCTTTTGACTCGTTGAACCACTTCACTGTTCCATTAGCCATGATATATCCCTCCTTACGTATAGACTAAAGCCTCAGAAAGCGCTTCTCAACAAAAAAGGCCACAAAGCTAAAAGTCTTTGTGGCCTATCATTCGTACAAAAACTTCTGAAACTTCGAGTACTATCATGGCACTGAGCCAAGAAAATTGTCAATGAAATATTGATGAAAAGTAATTATCTAGAGCATCATGGTATAATCCCTACATCGTCGATAATGTAGGGAGGGTGTATGGCAAAGAGAGCAGGCGCGTACCGGAGCGAAAAGAGAAAGAAGGAGATCAAGCGCCAGAAAAAACAGGAAGAAAAACGGCTGCGCCGGCTGAGCAAGGGTGCGGAGCCTGCAGAAGAATCTGCGGCTGCTGAGGGAGTCGAAGGAGAAGAACCGGAATCAGAGCATCCGGAAGAGGGGGAGGAGTCTGAAGACGAACAGTCCCCTGCAGAGGACCGACTGAAGGAAGAATCTGCCCGCGACTAAACCGCAATCATGATGACCGTATGGATCGTCATAGCATTTGTTTCCGTACTGTGTTTCTGGGGTATATTCTCGTATAATCGGCTTGTAACTGCTCGCAACGATGTTCAAAACGCCTGGAGCCAGATCGACATCCAGCTCAAGCGGCGCCATGATCTTATTCCCAACCTCGTCTCATCTGTCAGGGGCTATCTGGACCATGAACGGCAAATCCTCGGGCAGGTGATTTCAGCCCGTTCACTCGCACTCGCTGCACAGCGCATTTCGGATAAGGCAGTTACCGAGGCGCGGCTGTCACTGGAGATAAAGGGGCTTTTCGCCGTAATGGAGGCCTATCCTGCGCTCAAGGCAAACCAGAATGTTCTCAGGCTGCAGGACGAATTGGTCTCCACAGAGAATCGCATTACCTTTTCCCGTCAACTGTACAACGATCTTGTAGCAAACTACATGACCCTGCTTCAGGTTTTTCCGGACGCGGTCATTGCATCACTCTTCGGGTTCACAGGTGTGGAATATTTTTCTGCATCAACGGCTGAACGCAGGCCGCTGCCCGCTGCGGCGATGCAGCAGTAGTCTTCCGGTCCAGCATGCCCCTTACCGTTATCGATATCGAACGAAGAAAGAGATGGCGTATCGGTCTGCTCTTTACTATCCTGCTGTCGTTGTATTTCTTTACCGCACTTGCACTTTATGGTCTCATCGTCCTCGTCACGCTGCCATTCCGCTTCGCCGCAGAGAGTTCTTGCAGATCACCGTATGTTCCGTTTGCCGTAATCATCATCGGCGCGCTTGCCATTACGTCTATCCATTTCTGGATATCGATCTCGACCGTGCTCGGTTCTGTCGTCAGAACGCTGAAAGCGGGAAAGCCGGACCCTGAAGATGTTGTGCACCAAAGGCTGCTGAACGTGACGCAGGAGGTGAGGCTGCTCACGAAACTGCAGAAGATGGAATGCCTGGTCATACCGAGCCTGTCTCTTAACGCGCTTGCCGCTGCAGATCTGAAGGGGAACGCGGTGATTGCGATCACCGAAGGACTTATGTCGCGCCTGTCCCGGCCGCAACTTGAGGCGGTCATTGCACACGAGGTCTATCACATCATCTCCCGGGACTGCATTGAGACCACAATCGCAACGAGCTTTTTCGGGATTTACGCGTCGCTCATGGACCAGCTTAGGTCGTGGTCGGACGACGGCAGACAAACCCTGTATCAGCCTGACTTCTTTGCCTTCTTCGCACTCCTGAATCTCAGCAATTTGCTGAGCATGTTCATCTCACGAGAGCGTGAATACCGTGCCGATGCGGCAGCGGTCAGGATGACGAAAAACCCGATCGCACTTGCCGAGGCCCTTCATATCATCTCACGGAACTGGAGTGGTGGCGGCATGATCAGCAGTGGGCTCGAGATGCTCTGTATCACCAGCCCCGTGGATTCGCGTGACGAATCCGAAGGATGGCTCGCTGACCTGCTTTCGACTCATCCACCGATGAAAAAACGTATTCACGCTATACTGCGGTACGCGCACCGGACATACGATGACTTTGTGGCAATACTGGACCAGCCTGATGAAGCGGACGAAAGTAACCGGGGAGGTTCTAGCGGCAGCTATTACGCGCTCGACAATAAACAGCAGTGGCAGGGACCGTTCAGCCTCGCACAGCTGTCGGCCATGCCCTGGCTCACGGCCCGTACCTGGCTATCCGGAGAGGACGGCAGACCTGCCTTCCGCGCTGCGGACTGTGAGTTTATCACCGGTGCGCTCAGTCTCCGTATGGGATCGGCTTCGGGCTATATCTGTCCGAACTGCAGCCAGCCGCTCCAGAAGATCGAGTATGAAGGAACTCAGGTCCATCAGTGCGTTTCCTGTGGTGGAACGCTGGTGGAGAATGACAAGATCCCTCGGATCATTGCGCGGCAGGAGAAGAAATGCACTGACAGGGTGAAGGCATTAGCGGGCGCTGTTCTCAGGGACAATCAGCGGGCAATGACAATCAGCAAGGTTACTGGCAGGGACACCCGGCAGAAGGCGGGCAACAGGTGTCAGAAATGCGGCAACGTCATGTTCAGAACATTTTACAGTGGAGCTTACCTTATCGAGATCGATCGGTGTAACATGTGTCGCATAACCTGGTTTGATGCCGACGAATTAGAAATGCTTCAGTGCCTGATCGAGAACAAAATAACGGGAACATTGTCGGACCACACTGAAGGATAGACTGCAATCGTCACAGACGCCCTCCTTTTTTGTGCGGTCATGGACAGGAAAGAAACAACGCGCGACCTTTTACCTGCCACCGGCAAATAGCTATGATCTTTCCGGAGATGCAGGAGTATGATCGAGCGGTGATGAGAGGCTGTCGTCCCCTGTCCAGCTTGTGAAATTTTCTTTGAACGTCACGAGAATAAGGTAAGGGATGATTTCGGCAAGATATGCCACAAACGTAGCCCAAAAACCCATAATGCAGAGGATATACCAATCCAGCATCTTCTCCTTGAAATAGGAGTAGGGCATATAGCAAAGGGTGAAAAAGATTCCCCAGACAATCGGCACGACAAAAACCAGAAAAACCAGTGCCCTGTAAGGCTTGTTTCTCGCAATTTGCCATACTGCCGCAGCGAAGATAAGATAGGGAACAAAGACACGAAGCGCGTCGAACATATTTTTCGCAACAAAGTCATAGCCTTGCTTGAAGACCAATGAATATCCGAACAGACCAAGAGCCCACAGAATGAGGGGAAAGAAGAGAGATAACTGAAAGAATCTTGAATGTGTCATATCATGAAAGGCTTGCCGTGTTGCAGATCTGCATGGTTGTATCCTCCCCCGTAATTATCTTCACCTTGTTTTCCTTTGCCTCATGCCGGAGTAAGGCAGCGCGCATAGTTATTTTTATTAGGTTAAAAGCCTCTGCCTGAATTGTCAACGTGAACTTTCAATTAACAATTTATATATTTCTTCAAATAGATACCCACAAGCATGCCCGCGGAAGCCTGCTGCCGGCTTAGAAAACTGCAGGACCTTTCTCACGTGCCGTTGTCCCACATCTGAGTGGATCGCATATTCTCTGAAAAGATTCAGGGGCTTTTGATCGCAGGTCCGATAATTGTCGTATCACTGATCTCGATGAGACCTTTTGTGACGACAGCGGTTATCTCAGGAAGAATTTTCGTTATGGTATCTGCAGAATCAACGACCTCGATCTTGACTGGCAGGCTGGTCGAGAGTTCGAGGATCTTGGAGGTATGGAACACTCTGTCGCCGCCGTAGCCAGCGACACCCCTGAAGACGCTCACGCCCGAAATCCTGTTTCGATAGCAGATTTCCATCACCACCTCGTAGACCGGCTTTCCCGCAACCTTGTCGGTCTCGTCAACATACATCACCAGTTTTTTAGCCAGAATAGCCGTCATCTTGGTATTTCTCCTATAATATACGGGCTGCTCCTTCTCCTAGTTTGAGCGCTCCAAAGCCCATGATCACACTGAGAACGACATTGAGTGCTGCAATAAGCCATTCGCTGTCCCTGATGAGCGCCCCCGTTTCATATTCAAAAGTCGAAAAGGTGGTATAGGCGCCCAGAAAGCCGATGACAAAGAACGTTCTCCACTGAGGGTTAAGCATGAGGCGCTCCGTGAAGAGTGCCATAAGGAAACCGATGAAAAAACTGCCGCTCACATTGACGAAGAATGTGCCGAGCGGGAAGCTCCTGCCCCATTTCTGGCCTACCCACAGCCCGATGACAAAACGGGCTACAGCTCCAAAGAACCCTCCCATGCCTACGATAATAATATTCTGCATCATATCAGCATGTTCTATCTACTGCGCATGAAAAAGCGCGTCATTAGGAAAAATCTTCATCATAAGACCGTGATTGCTGCCGCACGAATTAACTTGACGGATCAGCAGATGCGAGGTTATTTCCATCGGCATCGGAAATGAGACGCTTTGCGCCGATGAAACGTTTAAGGTAATAAGGGGTGTCCAGGCTATTTATAGTGACTTTCTTGCCTTTTGATGAGGCATGGATGAAGAGGTTGTTCCCAATATAAATGCCAACATGGGAAGGGAAGGATGCGTAAGTTCTGAAAAAAACAAGATCACCGATCGAAAGTTCTTCCTTATCGATTTCTTGTCCTTCGTTGAATTGTGCTCGTGCCGTCCGCGGGAGATCCATGCCCAGAAATCCGTATACTTTTTTTACATATGCCGAGCAGTCAATGCCGAGGATGGTGTTTCCCCCAAATTTGTACGGGATGTTCAAGAGTTTCTTCGCAAACGTAGCAAGTTTATCCTGAGTCGTCATCTCCGCAAAATCAGAGGACTCTGATACCCTTTTGATCTCCTCCTCAATGGTATTTGCCATGACGAGATATTTCTGGTCAACATTGAGCACGCCCGGTTTCTCATCGAGATAAAGCTTTTGACCCGCCCTGAGCGAAGGGGCAGAAATCTCGTTGATTTCCATAAGGTCGTCGGCGTCCATATCAAACTTTTTTGCTATTTTCCGAAGGGTATCGCCCTTGCGTACCGTATACGTCCTTGGCCCTGAATGCCGTATCAGGAGTGTCTGACCAGCTTTGAGCTTCGTAGAGGTTAATCCATTGAGTGTCCTGATGTCTGATACGGAGACGCTATATTCCGCTGCGATATTTTTTAATGTATCCCCTTTTTTTACCGTATGGAATTTACGGGGATCACCGGAATGCAAGCTCTCTTTTTCCTCCGGTCCCGATACCGTCAGATCCTGTGAAGGCAAATCCGTATCTTTATCAGCAACAGCCGGCATTGATAAAGCTGTCGTATCTTTGAGATCCTGCGAATGCGCTTGGTGCATGGTATGAGGATGATGATCTTTCTCAGGGATAACGAGCTTTGTCCCGGGTTTAAGGTTCTTGGCGCTGACCCGGTTTTCTTTTTGAAGGTCCTGGGTACTGACCCGGAATTTTTTTGCAATAGTATAAAGACTGTCACCTTTTCTGATCGTATAGGTAGCCTTTGCTGATGCTTCGGCAATGGTGATGACCAGGACGAAGAGCATTGTCAGGAGCAACACTCTCTTCATTATGCAGCCTCCTCCCGTGTTAATTCCTTGAGCGTTGGCAGTTCGGTCAGATCCTTTAAGCCGAAATACTGAAGGAATTCCTTTGTTGTTCCATAGAGCAGGGGTTTTCCCGGTGCTTCTTTCTGTCCAACGATCCTGATCAGCCTTTTGTCAAGAAGACTTTTGATGACACCATCGGAATTTACGCCACGGATCTGTTCAATTTCTGCTTTAATGAGCGGCTGCTTATAAGCAACAATAGCCAACGTCTCAAGTGCAGGCATGGAGAGTTTATTTGATGTCGCCGTATTGGTAAACTTACGAAGAATCTTCGCGCAGAGGGGATTGGTCACCATCTGGAATCCCTGCGCGATCTCAAGAATAAACAGACCACTATCACGTTCCCTATACTCAGCAATAAGTTCGTCTAGACCCAGCTTGATGTCAGCCTCAGGTATGTCCAGTACTCCCTTAAGTGATACGAGTGTTACGGGCTCTCCCGAGACAAAAAGTATAGCTTCAATCAAAGATTTCTTTTCTTTTAGGTCCATAAGATCGGCATAAGTATAGCAAATCGTGACAAAAAATTCACGGTAATCATGGTCTTAAGCAGAACACGCTTCAGCTTGACAGAACACGCTTCAGCTATTGTAATTATCCGGGGAAAAGGGTAAAATTTTTTACTTTCAACGATGAGGTGAGATATGGAAAAGTGGAGATGCACTATATGTGGTTATGTCTATGATCCTGAGTATGGGGATCCGGACGGGGGAGTTGCTGCCGGAACCAGATTCGAAGACATTCCTGACGGATGGGCTTGTCCGGTCTGTGGCGCAACAAAAGATCAGTTCGAGAAAATGTAAGCAGATTCCTGCTGCGTAGGGCAGCTGAAGCGATTGCCCAAAACGGGTTGCACTTAGCGACCCGTTCTTTTGCCTTCCGTTTCTTTTAAGCCCATAGGAAAAAAAGATGATATAAAAAAGGCCATGCGCCTTACAAAAATGGGTAAAAATATATGAGCTATTTTAATTTATATTAATATGTTACAAGCAATATATAATGTATTACTTTAGCTCAAGGACGTCTTGCATGTCGTAGGTGCCTGCAGGTTTTCCTTGCAGCCAATTTGCAGCTTTGAGTGCTCCTCTGGCAAAGGTATCCCTGCTTGAGGCCTTATGGGTTATTTCGATGCGCTCACCAAGTCCGCCGAAAAGGACGGTATGTTCTCCGACAATATCTCCAGCCCGGACAGTCTGAATGCCGATTTCTTTCTTGGTTCTTTGTCCGATAATGCCTTTTCTGGAATACACCGCCACCTCATCAAGATTTCTGTTGACAACATCTGCTATGACCTGGGCCATTTTTAACGCCGTACCGCTGGGAGCGTCCTTTTTCATCCTGTGATGATACTCAACGATCTCAATGTCATATTCATCTCCCAAGACCCTGGCTACGTCCTGCAGGGTCTTGAGAAGGAGATTGACGCCGAGGCTCATGTTAGAAGCCATGACGCAGGGAATTTTCTTGAGTAAGGATTCGACCTCCTGTATGTCATCCTTGGTGAAGCCCGTCGTACCTATGACCATTGCCTTGCTCTTTTCCGCTACAACTTTCAGGTTCTCTTTTGTGGATTCGACCGAGGTGAAATCTATAACGATATCCACCGTATCGATCACTTTACCAATGCTGTCTTGGATTACGACCCCTGTTTCCCCGATACCGGAGATAAGACCGATATCTTTTCCGACCTCACTGTGGCTTTTCCGCTCGAACGCTCCGGCAAGCTGAAGCCCGTCATATTCACGGCAAAGAGCCGCTATCCTGCCCCCCATTTTTCCTGCTGCACCTGCCACACCGATCTTTATCATGATTCCTCCTCCGTTGACTGTTCGTCTTCCTCTTCCTCTTTCTTTCCCCGGATGCGGTACTTTTCATCTGCCCACGAGCCAAGGTCTATAAGCTTGCACCGTTCTGAGCAGAAAGGCCTGAAGGGGTTTTCTTCCCAGGTCGTAATATTCCTGCATATGGGGCAGAGGATCTGCATTTCAGGTCTGAGCTACATTGTGTAATGAGTCCGGCTCTTTTTTCAACAGGTTTTTGATCAAGATATCCGCAACGATGCCATTAACGAATCCGGTGAGAGATCCCAGAAGCATGATAACAGGGCTGATGAAAACTACTGCCTCGATGCGCTGTATGAAAAGCCAGTAGGCGAGAAAAAGCTGAGCTGCATTATGGAAGAGGGCGCCAATAAGACTGAGACCGACCGGACCGAAGACCTTTCTGCTCACAGCGAGCATAGCACCCATGGCGCATGTCCCACAGATGCCTCCTCCCAGGCTGAGAATAAAGGACGGACCGAGAAATGTCCCGATAAAAAGGGAACCGAGAATGACCCTGATCAGCGTTATCATCATTGCCGCCCGAAAGCCGAAAAGCATCAGTGCCGTGAGCGTGATGATGTTCGACAGACCAAGCCTGAGCCAGGGAATCGGGCTGGGAAGCAACGCCTCAAATCCGTGAAGTGAAAGGGCGTATGCTGACAGGATGGCAATGCGGTATTTATCCGGTGATTGCATCCAGGTCTTTTTTCATGCCGCTTCCTGCGATGACGACGATGCTGTTGGGGAGGCACACGATAGTTCCTCGCGTTATCCAGCCCTGTTTCATGCAGAGATGGTTGTTACACCAAGCCTCCTTCATGCGCACCTTGCCGTTTCTGATCTCCACGACAGCATGACCGCGAGGTCCCTCTACCGGGATTTCCCTATCAGTATCGAGACTAGCGGTGAAGACTGCTTTGCCGCTGACCTCTATAATGACCTCAGCGCCCTGAGAGAGGGCTTCCCGCGTATAGAACATTCCGGCAAATGAGACAATGATCAGGATCACAAACAATGTCCTGTCTGCAATCGTGGTGTTACGAAGAGCTTTTTTCAAAAGTCAGTTTTTCCTTAAGGCCATCTGTTGTATGCATGGTACCATTACTGTCAATGATAAGTGCGTCCATTCCCAGGTCTTTTGCCAATTTCATCCCTTTATCAGGTCCGAGTACAAAAATCGCGGTAGAAAATGCATCGGTGTATACTGCCTTATCGGCAACAACGCTTACGCTTCTACAGGTTGCCGCGGGGAATCCTGTCTTCGGATCGAGAAGATGATGATATCTCTTTCCCTCTGCGATGAAATACCTCTCATAGTCTCCTGATGTTGATATTGCCTTTTCCGTCAACTTTATTTTTGCAATAATCTCATCCCTGTCGGTTGTCTGCCGCGGGTTTTTAATGCCAATTGCCCAGGTGCTGTTATCCGGCTTTAGGCCGAATGTCCTGATATCTCCTGCTATGGAAACGAGTCCCGACGAAATGCCCTGCTTCATCAGAGAGGTTGCGGCAATGTCTGCCGCGTATCCCTTCGCTATGCCCCCGAGATCCAGCATCATTCCTTTTTTTCTAAGCATAACCGTCAAGGTTTTCCTGTCCATTATTATATCCCGCCAATTTACCAGAGGTAAAGCATGCCTGACCTCCGTCTCAGAGGGCATTTTCTTGTCTGCAAAATCCCAGAGCTTTATAATTGGCCCTATGGTCGGGTCAAAGGATCCTTCCGACGAATCGGCAACATAGATGGCTTCTTCAATAATGCCGAACGTCTCAGGCGATACCTTCGTTTCAGAAATGCCGGCATTTCGGTTGATGGCAGAAAGTTCGCTGGTATCAGAGTAATAATTGATAAGGTTGCCAATGCGGTCGATCGCTGCAAACGCCTCTTCCATAGCCTTTTCTGCCCGCTCTTTCGACTCACAAACGACTGTGATGCTCACGATGGTGTCCATCATCGGCATTGATTTCTTATACATGGATCCCTCCTTGGCCGAACAGGATGAAGATGCTGTCAGCATAAGGGAGGTCAGGACGATAAGACAGAATCTATTCATAATGATATTAATTCTATAACAAAGTCATGCATGATAGAAAGGATTAACGCAATGGCAACCGTTCTTTGAGAAACTTTCCGGTATAGGAACTGAGGTTTTTGCTTACCGCTTCTGGCGTCCCCTCAGCGACGATATTGCCTCCCTGGTCCCCGCCCTCAGGACCGAGATCAATGATGTGGTCAGCTGATTTTATGACCTCGAGATTATGCTCTATGACGACGACCGTATTACCCCTGTCTACGAGCATATTTATGACATCTAGGAGTCGCTGGATATCCACAAAGTGAAGACCGGTCGTAGGTTCGTCAAGAATGTAGAGGGTGTTACCTGTCGACCTTTTTCCCAGTTCCCGGGAGAGGCGTATCCTCTGCGATTCACCGCCGGAAAGCGTGGTCGCAGATTGCCCAAGCTGAATATAGCCGAGGCCTATCTCATCCAGCAGTTCAAGCTTCCTCCGGAGGTGAGGGATGTTCTCAAAGAACAGAAGGGCCTCAGCAACGGTCATGTCAAGGACCTCTGCAATGTTCTTATTCCGATACCGGATATCCAGTGTTTCGTCGTTATAGCGCTTGCCCTGGCATTTGTCGCATTGCACATAGGCATCTGGCAGGAAATGCATCTCTACCTTGATCAGCCCATTACCGCGGCAAGATTCGCATCTCCCCCCCTGCACATTGAAGCTGAACCGTGAAGAGGAATATCCGCGCTTTTTCGCATCGGCCGCAAGAGAGAAAAGGTCCCTGATGGAACTGAAGAAGCCGGTGTACGTTGCCGGGTTCGAACGCGGTGTTCTTCCAATCGGCGACTGGTCGACGCTGATGACGTTGGCTATCTTTGCAAGGCCTGTTATTTTGGTGTATCTGCCCGGCTGAAGCACTGTATGTTCCGCCGTGGGAAAGACTTTCTCCGAAGCACGGTAGAGGATATCGAAGATGAGAGTACTTTTCCCTGAACCGGAAACTCCCGTAACACACGTAAATGTTTTCAAGGGTATCTTCACGGAAATATTTTTCAGATTGTGCTCGGACGCACCCTGGATAACAATGAAATCGTCTGAAAACCTCCGCCGTGACGGAACCGGTATCTGCATATCGCCACTTAGGTACCTACCGGTAAGCGATTCTGCGTTTAGCGTTAATTCCTCGGGTGATCCTTCGGCAACGATCCAGCCTCCGCGCTTCCCGGCGCCGGGCCCCATGTCAACGATATGATCCGCCCAGCGTATCGTCTCTTCATCGTGTTCAACCACTATCACCGTGTTGCCGGCGTTCTTTATTGCAGACAGGCTTTCAAGAAGTTTCACGCAGTCCCGGTGGTGCAGGCCAATACTCGGTTCATCCAGCACATAGAGGACGCCGGTAAGTGAGGAGCCGATCTGCGTAGCCAGCCTTACCCTTTGAGACTCACCGCCGGAAAGCGTAAGTGAAGGCCTGTCAAGTGTCAGGTACCCTATGCCGACCTTTGACAGAAAGGAGAGACGGTCATTGATTTCTTTGCATATCCTCGACGCAATGATATGTTCGCGCTCCGTAAGATGTATTTTCTTGAGAAAAGCGAGGGCCTGCTCGACAGACATCCTGCTGAACTCGGCAATATTCATGCCCTGAAATTTGACGCTCAGGGCTTCTTTATTTAACCTTAGGCCATTGCATTCTCTGCAGACGTTCTGTTGATCGATGTCCACAGATATTTCAAGAACATTTTTGTATCCGAGGCCATTGCAGGAAGGACAGGCACCGGCCGAGCTGTTGAAGGAGAAAAATCGGGGGACAATCTCGGGATAACTGATGCCGCATACAGGGCAGGCGGCTTTTTTGGAGAACAGAATATCCTTTGACTCATTTGCCAGATTGACGACAATTGCATCGCCGTATCTGAACGCGGTTTCGACTGCCTCGTTCAGTTGTCGTTCTATGTTCCTCTTTATAATGAGGCGGTCGATGACGATCTCGATAGTGTGCCGTTTCTGCTTTGCGAGGATAATAGTCTGCGTCAGGTCTTTCATCTCTCCGTCTATGCGTGCCCTGACATATCCCTCGCTTCGCATTTCCTGGAGTTCTTTGCGGTAGTTGCCTTTTCTGTCCCGAACGATCGGTGACAGGATCTGGATCTTGGTACCTTCAGGAAGTGCAAGGACTGACCTGACGACGCTTTTCGCCTCCTGCGTTGATATCTCCGTCCCGCAGTTATAACAGAATGCCTTGCCCAGGCGCGTGTAAAGGACCCGCAGATAGTCATATATCTCAGTGATAGTGCCGAGCGTAGAGCGGGGGCTTCTGCTGACTGTTTTCTGGTCAATGGCCACCGAAGGAGATAAGCCCTCGATGAAGTCAACATCAGGTTTCTGCATCTGCTCAAGGAATTGCCGGGAGTAGGGGGAAAGGCTCTCAACATAGCGCCGCTGACCTTCAGCGTAGATGGTATCAATAGCCAGTGAAGACTTGCCCGATCCTGACGGACCGGTAATAACGGTTACCGCCTGCCTCGGTATCGAAATGTCAATATTCTTAAGGTTATGCTCTCTGGCACCCTTGATATTAATCGCCTTTTGCATAATGGATTTTTAGTATAACTGAAATCGGAAGCGTCCATGTTGACCCGACGGTATTCCCCTGAAAAAGAAGCGGGAAAGAGGCTGCTTTGCTGATTTTTCGTTTTTCCCTGAAACACGTTTTTTTGCTACTTTGAAAGGGATTGTTTATAATGAAACTGCGGGCAAAGAGATGAACGCTGTCATGCAGAAGGTCTCCCTCTATCTCAGGATGATCAAGTTCTCCCACTCGATCTTTGCGTTGCCGTTCGCCTTCACCTCAGCGTTGATAGCAGCTTCCGGAATCCCTTCCCTGCGCCAGGTTTTCTGGATTACGCTGGCGATGGTCGGCGCACGGTCTGGTGCCATGGGAATGAACAGGATCATTGACCGGCAGATCGACACGGATAACCCTCGCACAGCCGGTAGAGAAATCCCTCGCGGGGTTGTGAAGGTGAGTGAGGCGATTGCTTTTGCCCTGCTCTCTTTTTCCCTCATGATCGGAGCGGCCTATATGCTGAACCCCCTTTGCCTTATGCTTTCCCCTATTGCACTAGGGGTTCTTATTCTTTACTCTTTTACCAAACGAGTTACCTGGATGGCCCATCTCGTACTGGGTATTGCAATCTCGGCTGGCCCTCTCGGGGCATGGGTAGCCATAACGGGGTCTTTCGATCGTATGATCTTGCCTCTTGTCCTCGCGGTAATATTCTGGCTGGCCGGGTTTGATATACTGTATGCGCTCCAGGATATAGAATTCGACAAACACTACGGCCTCTTTTCCATTCCGCAGAGATTTGGGATCAGGAGGTCTCTTTATATTGCGCGGTTCCTTCACATGATCGCGTTTGGTCTCCTGGTACTGAATGGCGTACTTTTCGGACGGGGAAAATTTTATGGGACGGGTATGTTTATCGTAGCAGGCCTTTTTCTTTATGAACACTCACTCATAAAGGAGCATGATCTGACCAGGCTCGACATGGCGTTTTTCAATATGAACGGATATATCAGCATGACCATCTTTATCGCCACCTTGGCGGATTACATGATATGATGCGTTACGTATTTGCCATAAGTGGTGCGTCGGGGCCGATCATCGGCATACGGGTTCTCAGGGAGCTGCTCAGGAGCGCAGAAGTATACCTGATCGTCTCATCGCAGTCATTTTCCATCATCAGAGAAGAGGCCGGGATTGACTGGCAGGCAGGTTCAGATGTTGCCGTGGAGAAAAAGATCAGGGCTTTTCTTGGCACAAAGAAGGTCTTTTACTGCAATGAGAACGATATGGCAGCGCCGGTGTCGAGTGGTTCCTTCAAAACAGACGGCATGTTTATCGTCCCCTGCTCCATGAAGACGCTTTCCGGGGTGGCCAATGGGTATACGGAGAACCTGATCCAGAGAGCTGCAGATGTGACCCTGAAGGAGGGCAGACCGCTGCTTCTCTGCCCTCGTGAAATGCCGTTCAGTGCTATCCATCTTGAAAATATGCTCAAACTCGCACGCTTAGGCGTGAAGATAGCTCCGCCTATTCCGGGTTTTTACCACGCACCAGTGTCTGTCGAGGATATGATCGATTTCATCTCCGGCAAGATACTTGATTCAACGGGTATCCAGCACAGGTTGTATCGGCGCTGGAAATAGGCTATTTATTAAAACGTTCATCGCGTCACAGTATTCTCTATGATCTATCTCATAGTCTTTTTCTCCAGATTTGTTAAACTAAAGGCAAGATGTTTAAAGAAGGATGCCCAGGAAGCGCAGAGATCAGAACCCCCTATCCGGAGGATATAGCATGTTTCTGGTGTGATGCCAAAAACGAGATATGGTCGGATGAGTCTGAGATCATATGCAAGAACTGCGGCAAACAGATAACACGCGACATGAAGCCGTCCTGCATTTCATGGTGTCCGGCCGCCAAGGAATGTATCGGCGCTGAGAAGTATGAACGCTTAATGAAAGCCATTAAGATTTGACATGTAACTATCTGATATTGCAGAAAAAACCCCTTCCGAAAAGGAAGGGGTTTTGTTTTTGTCTTCTGGCGATGTCAGGCCTTTGTAACATTGACCGCCTTCGGCCCCTTGGGTCCGTCAGCAACCTCGAAATTGACTTCCTGTCCTTCCGCGAGTGTCTTGAAACCATTGGCCTGAATCTCTGAGTAGTGAACAAACACATCCACACCGTCTTCCTGAGTAATGAACCCGTAGCCCTTGGTCTCGTTAAACCACTTAACCTTACCTTTCTGCATACTACTCTTTCCTCCTGGAAATGTTTTATTGAATCCCGGAAATCCGGCTGTAAAAAAAGACTGCAAAGTCAAAAGTCTTTGCAGTCTGATCGTAGGACAAAAACTTCCGAAACTTTGCAGTAATTATTGCATATGAATTTCTGAGAGGTCAAGCCTTATCTGGCCTCTCCGCAGGTGAGGCATGCCTTGCCCCTTCTACCATCAGGTCTGAGAGATATCGTGAAAAACGTGCCGGATCTTTCGGCCGTGAACCTGATAAGAGCAGCGCCTGATCAAGAAGCAGCCTTGAGTATTCTTCAAGAAGAGGAACCATACCGTCCCTTTCAAATAATTCCTTCATGGATGCGAAAATGGGATGGTCAGGATTGATCTCGAGCACTTTGTTCTGGACAGGCACTTCCTGTCCCATTGCCTTGAGCATTTTTTCCATTCTCGGGTCCAGATCCCCTACATCGCCGACAAGGCAGCAGGGTGAATCCTTGAGCCTGCCTGAGACTCGGACTTCCTTTACGTCCTCCTTCAGGATTGTTTTCATGAAGTCTATCAGATTATCAAGCCGTCCGTCTGTTTTGCTCTTTTCGCCGGTGCGCTCCAGGTTGATGTCACCCTTCTGGACGGACTGAAATTTCTTGCCCTTGTATTCGAATCCGCTGAAGATAAGGTCATCGATGTCATCTGTCAGAAAAAGCACTTCATATTCTTTTTCCCTGAATACCTCAAGGTAGGGTGAGGCAGCCATATCGCCCAATGACGTTCCGGTCATATAAAAAATATCATTCTGCCCCTGTTTCATGCCGGCAACATAATCATCGAGCGTTCTCATGGCAACGTCACCAGATACCGTAGAGCTGAAAAGAAGCAGACCGGCGATAGTTTCTTTCCTAACATGATCGTAATGTATACCTTCTTTGAGCACTCTGCCGAACTCACGGCTGAAGGTACGAAATCTGTCGCCGTCATTGTTTTTCATTTCTGTAAGGGTATCGAGCACTTTCTTCGTTATATTGTTCTTCATGACCGTCACCTGGCGGTTGTTCTGCAGTATCTCTCTCGAAACATTGAGCGGCAGGTCCGAAGAATCGACAATACCTTTTATGAACCTGAGATAGGGAGGGATGAGCTCTTCGCAGTGGTCCATGATCTGGACTTTCTTGACATACAGGGCTGGTCCTATACTGAATTCCTTATAAAAAATATCGAGCGGTGCATGCCCCGGAATATAAAGCAGGCAGGTGAACTCTGACGTTCCTTCCGAACGATAGTGGATTACCTTCAGGGGATCGGAGAAATCATGCGAAATATGTTTGTAGAATTCGTTATATTCGTTTTCATGTATATCGGCCTTGTCCCTTAGCCAAATGGCCTTACCGGAGTTGATCTGCTCTTCCTTTTGCATCTTGACCTTCTTGCCCTTTTCGAGTGCCGAGTCTTCCTCCCTTACCACATCCATGACGATGGGATATTCGATATAATCGGAATATTTGGAAATTACGTCCCTGATCTGCCATTCATCAAGGTACTTCTTTTCATCATCCTTGATATGCAGAATCACGTCGGT
>QKDO01000118.1 GCA_003252075.1 Nitrospirota bacterium | reverse complement strand
CGCAATTCTCCTTTGCAGTTTATCAGTCGGATCACTTATGATGTTCTCAACTGCAATCGGTATGCCTGAAAAGTAAGCGCATTTATTTCCCGTAATATCAAGGAGTTTGAGGAAGATGGTCTGCAAGGACGTAAGTAAGGGTGTAAACCCATTTGCAACTATGAAAGTCAGGCACTGGTTATTCCCAAAAATGCGCCGATTAATGCCAATTGCACCAAGTTGCAGAGTTGAAAGAAAGTTGCAGATATGCAAAAAAAATCCTGATGACGGTTGGCTGCTGTTTCTACGCGGACTCACATGCATTATTTCATGACCTGTTATACAAAGCGGGGGTATAGTCAGGTGAAGAAGTAGCGGATGCTCGTCGTAAAAGTCAGATTGGCGTTGCCGGGTCCTTCTTTAGCCCGAACTTCTTAATCTTGCGATACAACGTAACAATATTTATCCCGGCATGCCTTGCCGCTTCATCTACATTCCCCCTGTTCTTGCGGAGAAGAGATGTGAAATACTCCCTTTCGAAACGGCCAAGGGCTTCATGGTAATCTCCCTGGCCGCTTTCGTCTTCCTGGCTCTGGGGAGCTCTGATAAACTGTGTGACCGTTTCGCTGTCGATATGACGTCCTCGTGCTAACGCAAGAGAGGCCTCTACCACATTCGCGAGCTCTCTTACATTACCGGGCCAGGAATGCCGCAGGAGAGCTTCGATGGCAGCAGGAGTAAAGCCCGCAAAATCCGTACCGAACTTTTTATTGTGCCGTGTGATGAGATACTGGACGAGCAGCGGGATGTCCACTGTACGTTCCCTCAGTGGAGGGATGTGGATGGTGATTCCGTTCAGCCGGTAATAAAGGTCTTCCCGGAAAGTTCTCTCGCTGATCGCCTTTCTCGGATCAGTGTTTGTGGCGGAAATCACCCTCACATCGACTTTGACTGTCCTCGTGTCGCCGAGACGCCGGAATTCCTTTTCCTGCAGAAATCTTAGGAGAGCCTTCTGAACGTCTGATGTCAGGTTGACGACTTCATCCAGGAAGAGGGTGCCTCCGTCTGCCTGCTCTATCAGTCCGTCCCTGTCCCCGGCCGCGCCGGTAAAGGCCCCCTTCCGGTATCCGAAAAGCTCGCTTTCCATGAGCGACTGGGGGAGGGCCCCGCAGTTAATCGCGGTAAAGTCATGGTCCTTTC
Organism: Nitrospirota bacterium; assembly: GCA_003252075.1. Taxonomy (GTDB): domain Bacteria; phylum Nitrospirota; class Thermodesulfovibrionia; order Thermodesulfovibrionales; family UBA6898; genus UBA6898. The sequence goes on along the minus strand of QKDO01000118.1, from coordinate 21,927 downwards.
GCGGTGAATTATAATGTATGGCCTGGGCAACCAGTTCCTTTCCGGTCCCTGACTCGCCGATGATCATGACGGGAAGGTCGCGCTGAGCCACTTTCTCGACTTTCTCAAGCACCTGCTTGATGCCGCCCGATACGCCGATGATATTTTCGAAACGGAATTTACTGAAGAGCTCTTTCTTCAGCTTCAGATTTTCCTCCAGGAGCGCCGTATTTTTCAACGCCTTCCGGATCCTGTAGAGAAACTCTTCAGCCTCGAATGGCTTCGTAATGAGATCGTCTGCGCCTTTTCGCAACGCCTGGATTGAGACGTCCACGGTAGCATGTGCCGTAATAATGATGACAGGCACGTTGGGGTCGATGCGTTTCACATGCCCGAGCACTTCAATGCCGTCCATCCCCGGCATTTTGACGTCCGTGATGACGAGAGAAAACTGTTCACAGCCAAACTCAGCGACTGCGCGGTAAGGGTCGTGAAACACGGTCACGCTCTTACCGTCGTCGGAAAGGATGTCCGAAATCAGCCGGCTGAGACCCTCATCATCTTCAACGATCATTATGGGTTTTGCGGAAGCCATATTCACTCTTCTTCTACGGGGAGCCGGATAGTGAATCTCGCACCCTTTCCGGGTTCGCTCTCGACGCTGATGGTTCCGAGGTGCTGCTTCACAATCTGTTTTGCGATGGCAAGCCCCAGACCCGTCCCGTTCGCCTTTGTCGTAAAGAAGGGGTCGAATATCTTCTCACGAAGCTCGTTCGGGATGCCGGGACCGGTATCCTCGAAGACAATGATTGCCTCTCCATTCTGATCGAATTCGGTCCTGACGACGATCTGTCCTTCCCCTGCTATTGCACTCGCTGCATTCAGAATAAGGTTTATCGCGACCTGATATATCTGGTCCTCATCGACCTTTACAAGGGGGAAATCGTCGGGAAAACGGGTGAGGATTTCAACGTGGCGGGTCTCCGGGAGATTTGAGGCGAATTGAACGATTTCTTCAAGTATCCCGTTGAGATTCTTCGAAACAAGCTTTGGCGCCGGAACGCGCGCGTAGCTCAAAAGTTCTTCCACAATTTTTTTGCAGCGTCTGCTTTCGGTCTTGATGTCCTGGACGTACCGGTGTACCGGCGTATCGGAAGGAATCTTTCCTTCCAAATAAGAAGCATAGCCGAGTATCACGCCAAGAGGATTATTGATCTCGTGTGCGACTTTCGACGAAAGCACCCCCAGTGCTGCCATCTTCGTCTGCTGGTTCAGGGCCTTCTCCATTTCTTTGTTCCTTGCGATGATCTCGATCATCCTGTTGAAACTGCCGGCCAATTCGCCGATTTCGTCATTTCCGGAGATCTGGATGCGCTTGTCGGTTCTACCCTTCTTTACATTTCTCACAACTTCCATCATGCTTCTGATGGGGTTTGTCAACTTCGATGATAGATAGAATACCAGGGGTACGGACACGGCTGTTGATACCAGCAGGATCACGATCATATTCCCGAGGGTCTTACGTGTGATCAGATTCGCTTCAGCGTAAAACTCGTTTTCATAGGAGCCTACGGCAACGATCCAGTCCCACGGCTCGAAATGGATATAGCGGACGATTTTCATCCGGGCCACGCTTTCCCCCGGATTTTTCCAGGGATAGCGAATCCATCCGGCTTTTTTTGCGAGCATCTCCTTTATGAAATACTTTCCGTCCGAGTCTACTGAATCGACAATGTTCACGCCTTCCTGCGCCGGGTGAATAGTGAGCGTGCCGCCGCTGTCCAGACAATAAATGTACCCCGTGGCGCCAACTTTTTTGCCCTTGATGATCTTCCGGATGTCCTCAAAAAACGTCCTCTTGAAAACGTCCTTTTCGTCTTCCCTATAAAGGCCGAAATTCTCGTGATAGATACTGAGGAGGTCGATCGTGAACCCGGTCATGTGTTCCAGATCAGCCATGCTGGTATCGGTGATGCCGCGGTATGCCTGACGCGTAGCGACATATCCGATGATGCTTCCGACGGCTATGATCGGGATGACCACGAGCGGGAGCACGAGCAGGAGGATTTTCCATTTTATTTTAAGGTTTTTCATGACATCCGGGAGACCCGCGCTAACTCGGCCTATAGGAACGCATTACGGTTTCTCCCATCCTTTCTGTGCGTAGCCGGATCATCCATTCTGCAAAAATATAACACGCAGTGCAATAATTCAAAAGAAATATTTGCGCCTTCTTTACATCCTGATGTTTTAAAAGCACACCGGCCTCTCTCCATTGATTTGATAATTTCGGCTCGTACGTGTCAGAATTCCCGCGGCATCTTTTTTTGTGCGATGGGGCGAGAAAAATATGAGATTCCCTGCAAGGAACGAGTCAATCACGCGCGAACGGGCATGGGAGCGGCAGCCGCGATTAATATCCGTCTTCTTCTTCGATGCCGGTCTCCGCAGGCCTTTCCTCCATCTCGGTCAGCACTTTTTTCACCTCGTCCTCTGCGGTCCTGAGCTTTTCCTTACAGAACATGATGAGGAACGACGCCCTCTTTATCTTTTCAGCAAGGGCATCAACATCCACTTCTTCAGATTCTATTTCAGCTACGATCTTTTCAAGCTCATTCAAGGCCTGGGAGTAAGTCAGTTCCCTGCTTTTTGCCATGGTCTTTAGCCTCCTTTCCTGGCCGCACCATGCTCGCAACAATCCCTTTATGCAATGTTGATTCAATCATCATGCCGTTTCTCAGCGAAGATGCGTCTTTTACGACCTTTCCCGCATGCCGCGTGATACTGTAGCCTCTCCTGAGCACGTGCTCAGGGTCAAGGTGCCGCACGGCCTGCTGCATGTTGTCAAGACGATTTTTCCCGGCAGAAAAGATCTGGCGCACATGCCCCTGGATATCTTTCTGAAGCGAAAGGAGTCTGTTCATATGCACGCTTCGCAGCCTGAATGGAACCAGGGAGAGGCGCTGCGCCAGCGAAACCAGCCGGTGTTTCTCATCTTTCAGGAACTCCTCCACGTGGTTCGCGACCCTGGCTTCAAGTCCAAGGACGATCTCTTCAAATGCTCGTACCCCGGATATGATAAACTCCGCGACAGCCGTAGGCGTCTTCATCCTGGTGTGCGCTACGATATCGACGACCGTATCATCTTTTTCGTGACCGATGCCGCTGATTACCGGCAGGGGAAAGCATGCGACCGCTGCCGAAAGGGTATAGCTGTCGAAACAGCTGAGATCGATCGTTGAACCCCCGCCGCGGATGATGACCGCAAGGTCGAAACTGGCCCGCTTTTTCTTGATCTGGGCCAATGCCCTGATGATTGAGGCTTCCGCCTCATTTCCCTGCATGAGTGCAGGGAACAGGACATGGACAAAGCGGTAACCGTACGGATTGCCGTCAAGGTGGTTGAAAAAATCACCGTATCCCGCGGCAGTGGGGGATGAGATGACCGCTATCCTCTGCGGCACAAGGGGAAGTTCCCGGGACCGGTTTTGCTCGATAAGGCCTTCTTTCGTCAGGCGTTCGATCACTTCTTTTCTCTTCCGGGCCATTTCGCCTATCGTATAGGTAGGGTCAATATTTTTTATATTCAGGCTCAGCCCGTAGACCTCGTGAAACGTGACGGCAGTAAGGAAGAGGACCTTCATGCCGCGGGAGAGGGGTTCGTTCGTTGCCTTCTGAAATTTACTGCTGATGGAACGATACTCATAGGCCCATATGGCAGCTTTGATCTGCGCTATCGTGATGTCGCCCTCTTTTTCGACCAGTTCCAGGTAGCAGTGGCCCCTCTGGTTCAGCTTGATCTCGGCGATCTCGGCAACCACCCAGTACAGGTCGGGTAGGGTGTCGGTAATCGCGGCCTTGATAAGACGGTTCAGTTGTGACAGGCTGAGAGCAGTTTTTGCCAAGGGGTTCTCCTGCATGATGTTTTATTATATATGAATACCCATGCAGGTGCATCCGTGATATGATCTCCCTATGGGGAACGGATCATGAACAGAAGGGAATTCATGATCGGCACGTCAGGGTTATTGCTGTCCATGGTTTCCGGCAGGAGTGGGACCGTGGCATACTCCGGAGAAAGGACATCCGCAGTGGATAGGGTATTCACGTCGAAGACCGCTCTTATAAGGACCTCAGACCGGACCGTCGGCGTCAGGAAAGCCATGGATCTCCTCGGGATCAATCCGGCGAAGGGAAGGCAGGTCCTCCTCAAGCCGAACTTCAATACCGCTGACGCGTATCCCGGTTCCACGCACAACGGCACGCTGGTCAATCTCATCAGACAGTTGAAGGAGATGGGAGCAAAGACGATAACGGTCGGCGAACGGAGCGGACCTTCTGCCACTGCGAAGGTGATGAAGGAAAAAGGCATCTCTGAGATATGCAGGGAACATAACGTCGGGCTCGTCAACTTTGAGGATCTTCCCGCTGATCAATGGATACGGATCAGGCCGGAGAAGAGCCACTGGAATGATGGCTTTGATGTCGCGAAGCCCGTCCTGGATGCAGAATGCGTCGTCACGACATGCTGCCTCAAGACGCACGGCTACGGCGGCGTTTTTACCATGTCTTTGAAACTGTCGGTTGGTATGGTCCACAAGCGGAACATGACAGAGCTGCATTCGTCTTTCCGGTCCATGCGCAAGATGATTGCGGAGGTCAACCAGGTCTATTCTCCGTCGTTGATCCTGCTCGACGCCATCGAGGCATTTGTCGACGGCGGACCCATGGAGGGCAAACGGAAGAGGGCGGACGTGATCGTCGCCGGAACAGACAGGATCGCGATCGATGCTGTAGGTCTCGCGATCCTCAAGGACCTTGGCAGCAATGACGCGATCATGGGGAGAAGGATCTTCGAACAGGAGCAGATAGCCCGCGCTGTTGAACTCGGCCTTGGCGTGGGCAGGCCTGAAGATATCGAGATTGCCACCGGAGATGATGCAAGCAGAAACTATGCTGACAAACTGAAAGGGATACTTGCTCAGGGATAGGCCGCTAAGATGGGAAAGGTATCGTCTAATCAGGCAGCAGATATGCCTGCCAAGATAGAAGTACGCCTGCGACCTCTATCCCGAACACATAAGTTCAGTAACATGCAATCGTAGACGGTTTCTCTTGATCGCCGGTTGACGTTGACACTATGCTCGCAGGTTCCGAAGAACGCACTTCCCGATGGCGGCTCGCCGTGCCACGCTCTTCGCGTCACTTCGAGTTGTCTGTCAGCCCTTCATCTTCAGCAGAAGGGCTGCATATTCCTCTTTCTTCTCCGTCCAGGCACGCAGCGAGACGACGAGTCCGGACCACCTGCGAAAATCATCCGTGTCTGTGGTCAGCTGACCGCTGCGAAGCCTTGCGGAAAAATCTTTCGTGGTGTATCCATACCGGTGTTCAAGACCAGCAAGGGCTCGCTTTACTTTCCGGACCTGACTGCCGCAGACCGCAAGCTCCCGCGACAGCGATATGGTGTATTCGTCAGTATACATAGCTCAGTTCGATGAAGCGGGCGCGGGAAGATGTCGATCTTACCGCGCCCGAATGGTCCAGAGAATCAGTGACCTGCCGGGAAAAATGTATAGCTAATCCAGACCAGGAACCCCAACAGCACCGTACCTAATATAAGACTGTAGCTGATGAGCTTCTTCTCGACGGGAAGAAGAGGTTCGTACTCCATTTTTTTCAGTTCTTCGGCCAATTTGGGTTCTTCTGCCATATATTCCTCCTTGTTTCGTTATGTCGTCATTATCCGGTGACAATCGGCGGCTTCACTCCATGGAAGACAGATGATGAACCCGAAGAGACAGAGCACATAAACAGCTGCGAGTTTGCCGATCCCTTCTTCCCAGAGCTTCTTAAAGTTCGAGACCACACCGATCGTGAAGAAGGTGAGCACGAAGAACATCACCCGGAAGGAGTTGCTCGCATTGGTGGCTGTCTTGGCATCCGCAATGGTCTTTTTCGGCATCTTGATCTGGTCAGACAGGCCCTTGATCTTTTCCTTGCCTGCTGCGATCTTTTCATTCAGGGCCGTTTGCGCAGCCGGGTCAGTGGCCGACGGCAGCTGTTTTTCGGCCATGGTTATCTCATCCTTCAGGGTGCCAATTTCCTTTTCGACCGGCTGGACAGCCTTGCTTGCCGGCAGGCAGATCAGCAGGAGCAGAAAGAAGGTGATCGCATAGCCAAGCACGAACTTCGGGAACCTGTTCCAGATCTCTCCTGCGCCGACCTTCTGGCCGGGCTTACACTCTATCTTCGCGCACCAGATGTAGGCCAGGATGAAGGCCCAGACGCCGATGAAGATATCGATGAAGAGCTTCACGGTAGTTGCGGTCATGGTGATCCAGCCATCCTTGTAATTGACGCCTTCCATGGCCATGGCCTTCGCCCGCACCAGGGCGTCAGTGACCGCGCCGCTTGCAACTGCAGCGCCGTCGGTCTTAACGGCCAGCCCCATCCATGCACCTGCTACGAGCGGCTCTTTCCAGAGTGCTGTCTGGGCCATGAACGGCAGGACGATCAGCTCTATGACCGCGAAGATGACGACCAGGGAGGAGACCATGATCGGAACGATCGGCCTCGCCCTGATGGCACCGCCCGTAGCGATGGCCGCCGAAACACCGCAGATGGATATGCCCGAGGCGAGGGGGGCTGCCCATTCCCTGCTGAACTTGAAGTATTTTCTCGCGATGAAGTAGACGAGGGCCCAGTAGATGAGATAGGCCTCCACGATGGCGCAGAGGCCCCGGAACATGACCGCTGTGGCAAGACCAAGGGATTCAGCCGCCTTAACCCCGAGTAGACCTCCCATCAGTACGATTGCGGTCTTGATGTAGAGTTCAGGCCTGATCGCCTCCTTCAGGGACTCGGCAAACTTGGGGAAGAAGTTCCCTACTGCAAGTCCCGCCAGAAGCGCGACTATGAACCCTGCCTCGCCGGTCAGTTTCAGGGACCATGGCACCCCTGCCTTAGCCGCATTCGTGGCTGCGATATAGGCGTAATGGCCGACCAGCCAGCAGCCGTAGCTGATCCAGAAGACGATCGTAAACCCTATGACGAATCTGCCGATATTGGCCCGCATCGCAGCGGCGCCCACGGTCATGACGATAAGCATGAAAAGGTAGGTCATGACGAGGGACATGAGTCCTGAGACACCTTTTTTCTCGTAGGTGTCACCCACCTTCAGTATTGTAGTTTCTTCCGCGATCGTGATCTCTTCTTCCTTGCCATCCGCTTTTTTCAGGGTCAGCTTCTTGCCGTCGATCTTCGTAATATCGCCCTTTACGCCCACATAACTTTTTGAGACCGGCGACATTGCTTTCGAAACGTCTGTCCATTCCTTGGTCGAGATACCCCAGCCAAGGATGTCTCCACCCGCAAATACGAAAAGGGAGAGGATAAAGATGAAACTCCCCAGCCATAAGGACAACCAGTCCTCGCTGATTCCCAGTTTTTTTCCCTCCATGCTGCATACCTCCCGGGCATACAAACCCATCCGTTATTATGAGCCTGTCAGAAGCGGCAGGCCGCCGACTTTACCGAGGCCGGTTACTTTCGTTCTCACCCCCTTTGCGGATTCATCTCTAACTCTTATAGGACATTTTGAGGAGATTTGCAATGGATTTCTAGGAGATAAACGTAGAATGTGAAATATTCCTGATAAACAAGGCTATCACGGCCTGGTGTAGAAACAATTAATGTAACGTATGAAATGGCTATCTCTGGTGCTGCCGCCCTTCTCAGATAGTGCCGAGGGCTCGATAGACGCCTTTGATAAGTTCATCGAGCCGGTTATAATCAAGGGTCTCGGGGGTGTCACCGGAATCATGGTAATTGGGGTTCCGGTAAAATGCCGTGTCGGTGATCATGAACGCGGGATAGCCGAACTTCCAGTAGTTCCGGTGATCTGAGAAATCAACGCCGGGGATGATCGAAAAGCCGTTCAGGGACTCGGCAGGGACCGTGGAGACCGGTGTATACGCAGCCTTCACCCTGCGGGAGAAATGGCGTGAGGAGAAATTGCCGACAAAGGCGATGAAGTGCCCCTGGTTCGGATAGGCGAGCTTGAAGAGCGACGACGGGTAGTACTGGCAACCTTTTTCGTCACAGTAGTAGCCGAGCATCTCGAGCGAGATCATGCCATGCACTTTTACGCCCTGATCGTGCAGACTTTTTGCATGGATGAAACTGCCCATATGCTTGGTCATATAGGCAGGCGGCTCTTCAAGGCAGAAGGCAGCAAACCGGACCGTCCGCGGCAGCGGTGTCCTGTACGTCAGACGGGCAAGCTCAAGGAGGCCAGCTACGCCGCTTGCGTTGTCATCTGCCCCGGGAGTTCCCTCTGCACTGTCATAGTGTGCACCGATGATGAGGATGTCCTCCCGGGACGGATCCGACCCCTTCACCTCGGTCAGGATGTTGCAGTAGGCATTGCCCCGGTAGGTGAAACCCTGCCGCTCTGTTGCGCATCCGGAGGACCTCAGGCGGTGTTCAATAAAATCGGCAGCCAGAGCGAGCTTGTCGAGATCTTTATGGCAGCGCTGCCCGAGCTCACGGGCCAGATAATTGACCGTTTCGATGATATTCTGTTTTATGTCATCCATGGATCAGCTTCTTTCGGAGCGTCAGCCTGCTGATACCGAGCAGCCGCGCCGCTTCTGACTGATTTTCCCTGGCATGCGTCAGCACAGAGGAGAAAAGGGCTTTATCAACTTCCTGATGGACCCTGTCATAAATGTTCCGCTCCCTTTTTTCGAGCGCATGCTTCACATAGGCGATGACCGACGGAGCGAGAGAATCAGCTGCATCGGCACGCTCTACGGAAACCGCATGGCTGCCGAGTTCCCTGAGCTCATGCGATGTGAGATACGGTGTCTTGGTGAGGGCGAGTGCAGAGCGAATCGTGTTTTCCAGTTCGCGAATATTTCCCGGCCAGTCATGAGAGACGAGCCGCTTCAGGAACTGCTGCGTAAACCCCTGTATCTGCTGCGGGGAGGTATGCTTGTACCGGTTCAGAAAGAACTGAACGAGCGGCAAAATGTCCTTCCTGCGTTCCCGCAGCGGCGGGATATGGATCGTCGTTACGCTGAGCCGGTGGTAGAGATCTTCCCGGAAGGCGCCCTGTTTGACCATCAACGCAAGGTCCCGGTTCGTTGCAGAGAGCACACGCACATTGACCTGAATCTCCCGCGTGCTTCCCAGCGGATAGAATGCCTGTGTCTGGAGAAAGCGGAGAAGCTTTGCCTGGAGCGGCAACGGGAGTTCGCCGATCTCATCAAAGAAAACAGACCCCTCATCAGCTATCCTGAGCATGCCTTCTTTTGCAGCCACTGCGCCGGTAAACGATCCCTTTTCAAACCCGAACAGCTCAGACTCCAGAAGTGTCTCGGGCACGGCAGCACAGTTGACCACGACAAAGGGTTTGCCGAAGCGCGACGACAGCTGTGCTATGGACTCGGCAATGAGTTCCTTGCCCGTGCCGGTCTCACCGGTGATCAGTACCGGAGCGTCCACCTGCGAGAGGCGTGCCAGTTTCTTACAGACGTCCATGATGATGGGCGAGTGGCCGACGATCGCACAGGTCGGCGTCGGGGGCAATGGCGAGATCGGGATGTTGTCCCTGATTTCCTCGCTGAACTCCTGCAGTTCCTGAAGGACGCTGCTGACAGTCTCCCGGGTGAGCGGGCGGTGGATTACCTCATAGGCTCCGAAGGTGGCTGCCTCCATGACCGGACCGGTGCGTTTCTGGCGGGTGACCGCGATTACGAGATGACGTTCGCTCAGGTCTCTGATCGAGCCGGGCCGGAGCGAATCGATATCGAAAAAGATGAATGATCCTTGCTTTTTGGGATCGGAATCACTCAGCTTCACCTGCTCCGGAAGCAGACCGGCAAGCTCGTTGCCGAGCGTCGGATCTTCCGTTCGGATATAGATCGTCCTTATCATAATGTATATAAAATATACAACATGATAATAAAATAATCAATGGCAGGTGCGGGGGCTTCGGCAATTCCATTGATAGAAAAGGATTTATCTCCTGGCATGATCGTTGCAATTTACCATCCGAATATCAACTCACAGGAGAACTGAAATGGATGAAGCGAAAATATACAATGTATGCCTGCAGCGGGTGAAGTTCCAGATCACCAACGCAAAGCAGAAGCTGAACAGCGGTGCAGATGCGGAAGGCAGAAAGATCCTGGAATCCTACTGCACCGGAGATGTCAACGAGATCATCGATATCCTGGAGCTCTATGACATCGACAGTCTTGACCGGAATGCGCTACACGAGAAGCTCGAAGACCTGGCCTATACCGTATCAATCCTGGTAAGGGAGTCCATAATGTTTGATTACGATGAAAACGGGTGCCTGGGACTCTATCTGGATCAGAAGAGGCGCCCGGGGGAGGAATGCGAAGGGGCAGATGCCGCACTGGCGGCTGTAGCGCAGGGATAGCGGAGGGAAGCGTTCAGAACGGCCAGATTTTGCATATCTTGCGGGTGTCGATGCCGATATATCTGCCTTTTTTCAGGAGCTCTATGAAATTCTCATAGGTGACCCTGTCCCGGAATTCCGTATAGCAGGAACCGATTTCCCCGGCAGCATGCGCATCTGAGCCTCCGGTAAAAGGGAGGCTCAGTGCCTGTGCTGTTTCTACTGCACGTTTGTTGAAGGAGTGCATGTTGCAGCCATTGTAACCTTCAACAGCACACAGCCCTGCGAGACCCTTAACCCTGTCGCCGATGCTGTTCACGCCGCGATAGGGATGCGAGGGTATCGCTACTCCGCCTCGTTCGTTCACGATCCTGACCAGGTCGGCAATAGGAGCATATTTGATCGAGAGCCGGTCCGTGTCCACACCGAAAACCAGGCAATGGCCTTCTGCCGCGGAGAATTCGACACCCCGGAAGATCATGATCTCATTGCCGTATTTTTCCCTCAGGATCTCAACGCCTTCGGATGCCCCGTAGAAATAATGTTCCGTAAAGGCTATGCCGTCAATCTGCCGCCCAATGGCAGCTATGATCACATCTTCGGGGTCAGTCGGGTTATCACCGCTGTTTGCGGAATGTACATGCAGGTCGATCCGGCAGCTCATTTTTTAGCATAACCTTGAAAGGAGTGCCGGCACAACCGTTTCTACCCTGAGCGGCCGACTGCCGATGTTTACAGGAATGAAGCCCGTGGAAGCGAGCTTGGCGATCTCGTAGGGGATAAAGCCTCCTTCCGGCCCTATGGCTAGCGTGATCCGGCGGTTCACCTCCCTCGGGCAGGGCTGCTCTGCCGCTGGATGTGCCACCAGGGCGAGCGTGCCCTTCGAGATGCCCGGCAGTTCGTCTTCGGTAAAGGGTTTGAACAGCGGCCTGATGAAGATCTCCGGCATGCGCGTATCCCCTGCCTGCTCCATCCCGAGCACGAGCTGTTCCTGAAGACGTTCCGCGCGGAGCAGCGGGCTTTTCCAGAAGCTCTTTTCCACGCGGGCTGCGTTTATGAGATAAAGTTTCTTTACCCCCATGGACGCAGCAGAAAAAAGGACGCGGCGCAGCATTTTGGGACGGGGCAGTGCCAGGATAAGAGTCAGCGGAAGCGGGGCCGGGGCATGCCGCTCAAGGACTACTGCCATCTCAAGGGCATCAGCCGTAAGGCGGGTTATTGTTCCGCGGCCGACCGGACCGTTCAGCAGTCCGACGATCAGTTCGTCGCCCACGGCTGAACGGAGGACGTGGACAACATGCTGCAATCTTCTGTCATGGATGCGGACCGTGTCCGCAGCAATATAGTCGCGCTCAAAAAGCAGGATGAGGTTCACGCAGCGCGATGATCACCTGCCCCAGGTTTCGTGAAAGACGATCTCGCTGAGCGGTTTCCGGGGCGGCCCTCCTGCCTTTTCCTCTAACGGGTAGCCGACCGGGAAGAGCCCCACAACCCGAATGTTCTGCGGTATGCCGAGAAGCTCGCACAGCTTCCGTTCTTCGAACACGCCCACAAAAACTGTGCCGAGGCCGAGGCCGCGAGCGGCGAGCCAGAGGTTCTGGCTGGCGATGCCAAGGTCGGTCATATAGTAAGGCTGATCCCACAATACGCCCGATTTTTCCGGGTCAGCGCAGGCCACGATCACGAGCGGTGCTTCTGCAAGGGCCTTCTTTGCAGGATTGACCTTATAGCCCTTCGGCGCGAAGAACGACTCAACATAGGACAGCTCGCTGATCGTCTCTTTTTTTGATTTTTCCTTCACAACGATGAAGCTCCAGCACTGCATGTTGGCCCATGACGGTGCCATGCGAACAGCCTCGAGCAGCTGCAAAAGCTTATCGTCTTCGACCGGCTTGTCCTGAAATTTCCGTACGCTTCTTCTTGTCTGAATCGCCTCGAACAGTTCCATGGCCATACCTCCTTTTTTTATGACGCAGATGCTGTTATCGGTCCTACAGTCACCCTATAACGACCGGCAACGCTGACTTGCCTGCCAGTGCCTTCAGAGCTTCTTCCCGGATATCGTCCTTTCCCAGGTCCTCTTTGCCGGTCATCTCTTCGATGTCTATCCTGACCACACCGGTGATCTTCAGTTTCTCCTCCGGGAAGTCGCCATAGCCGCCTTCCGGCTGGTACTTCTGCATGAGGCAGGTGAGGCCGAAAATCTGCTCATCTCTCTCTTCGACAATATGCGCTCTCCCCTTGATGATTACGCTCCGGTAAAGATATTCCGCCCTGCAGGGACGTTCACTCCCTCTGACGAATGCTATCGGCAGGTCTGCCTCGAAGCATACCCTGCTGTCCCTCCTGATATCCTCGATCTTTTCGCCCTCTTTCGCCGTATGGAAATAGATTCTTCCTGTTGCATAGGCAAAATTCAGGGGTTTGACCATGGGGTATCCGTCACTGCCTGTCGTGCCAAGCCGTCCCACCTGACAGGTCTTCAGAAGGTCGACGATGACCGCCACGTCTTTTATTTCCTTATTTTGCTTTCTCAACGGGCATCCGCACGCTCTGTGATATACTCAAAACTATACCATACTTTATTCCCGACGAGGAGGCAGACATGAGCACCTGGATCATAGACCCTGACCACTCGGTTGCTGCATTTGCCGTCAAGCACCTGAAGATCGCCAATGTACGCGGACAGTTCAACAGGATAAACGGAACGATCACGTATGATCCCGCGGATATCTCAAAGACCACCGTCGAAGCAGCGATCGATGCAGCGGGCCTGCTCACCGGCATCAAAAAGCGTGATGACCACGTCATGAGCGCCGACTTCATCGGGGTGTCGACCTATCCCCATATAACGTTCCGCAGCACGAAGGTCGAGGGCGCTGATGCGGAACGTGCGAAGCTGACCGGCGATCTGATGATCCATGGCATCACGAGACCGGTGACCATGGATGTTGCGTTTTCCGGGCCGGTGAAAAGCCCTTTCGGCGGGGAGGTAACCATGGGATTTCGTGCGGCGCTTACCATTGACCGATTTGCCTTTGGTGTCACCTGGAACGAAATCATGGATGACGGGGGCTTTATGATCGACAAGGATGTGCATATCACGATCGACATAGAGGCAGATCTGAAAGAATAATCTCTGCTCTTCTGTACCGGAAGCGGCAATCTCTGCAGCCTCCATTCTTTCCTCTGCTGGAGGTGCCCCAGCGTACTACAATATTGTCGTACTACACAAAAATGTAGCATCTGCGGATCAAAAATATCCATAATAATCAGGATGTTATGCTGTGGCACGTTTCTGGCAATCTGTTTAAACATTATGACAGACTGGTCCATAGATGTGACAGACGCTGGTGCCTCACGGATATCAAGACATGATGCAGGATGTCCGGCCCGGGTGGCGGTCGGCGGTACCGCGTTCACATTACCTATATCAGTTGGGAAAACATCAAGGAGGGTTACCATGAAGCGCTTTATCAGCCTCACCGTTGTTCTCACTTTTCTGTTCATTGCGGGCTTTGTGTTTGCGGACGAGGTCAAACCGGCAGAATCCCCCGCGCCGGCGGCAGTGGCCGCGGCAGAAGCATCGGTACCGGTGGCAGAGGTGCCCAGGATTGATACCGGCGACACAGCATGGATGATCGTTGCAACGGCACTGGTCATGCTAATGACCATCCCGGGACTTGCGCTGTTCTACGGCGGGCTTTCGAAGCGCAAGGATTCATTGAACACCATGGCAATGTCCTTCGTCACGTTCTGCATTATCAGCCTGCTCTGGGTAATCTACGGGTTCAGCTTCTCCTTCAACGGGGATGCGGCAGGACTCGTAGGGGATGCGGGCAAGGCCTTTCTGAAGGGGGTTGGCCCCGGCAGCATCAATGATCTGGCAAAGACGATACCGGAGTATATCTTCATCGTCTATCAGCTTACCTTTGCTGCGATCACCGTGGCCCTGGCAAGCGGCGCATACATCGAACGGATGAAGTTCTCCGCCTGGATCCTCTTTTCCATACTTTGGTTTACGATTGTCTACATCCCGGTCGCCCACTGGGTATGGGGCGGAGGCTTTTTGAGCAAGATGGGCGCACTTGATTTTGCCGGCGGCACAGTGGTCCATATCAATGCAGGTGCGGCAGCGCTCGTTGGCGCGCTGATCCTCGGCAGGCGGAGGGAAAAGTCCTTGCTGCCGGGCAATTTGACCCTTGTCGTTACCGGTGCCGGTCTCCTCTGGTTCGGCTGGTTCGGCTTTAACGCAGGCTCGGCGCTTGCTGCCAACGGTCTTGCCGGTGCCGCCTTCATCAACACCAACACAGCAACGGCTGTTGCTGCCCTGTCGTGGATGTTCGTTGAGTGGTTTCACTCTAAGAAGCCGACGGTGCTCGGCCTGGCATCCGGCGCAGTCGGCGGACTTGTCGCAATAACGCCTGCGGCGGGCTTTGTGAACATATCCGGGGCGATCTGCATCGGAATTGCTGCGGGTATCATCCCGTTCTTTGCCGTTGCCTTTCTCAAACCGAAACTCGGCTATGATGACACGCTGGACGCATTCGGCATCCATGGGGTCGGCGGCACGATCGGCGCGATCCTGACTGGGGTCTTTGCAGACCCCTCGATCAATGAACTCGGCAAAGGACTGCTCTACGGCAATGCGGGCCAGCTCTGGATCCAAATCCTGGCTTCCGTCATAACGTTCGTATACAGCGGCGTCGCGACAGCGGTTATCTTCCTGATCATCAAGTATACGGTCGGGCTCCGCGTTGACGAAGAAGACGAGGTCATGGGGCTTGATGAAAGCCAGCACGGCGAGCGGGCATATAACCTGTAGGGAGGTTCAAAGCTCAAGGCGTATGGTCTTTTTTTGAGGACCTTGAGCTATGTGCAGAGAGACAAGAAAAGGAGAAATATCCATGAAGAAGATAGAAGCGATTATCAAACCGTTCAAGCTTGACGAGGTGAAGGATGCACTAAACGCTATCGGCATCCAGGGCATGACCGTGGCCGAGGTCAAGGGGTTCGGCAGACAGAAGGGACATGTGGAGTTGTACCGGGGAGCAGAATATGACATTTCCTTTGTCCCAAAGGTGAAGATCGAGGCGGTGGTGGCAGAGGCGATGGTCGAGAAGGCAATACAGACGATAGAGCAGAAGGCGAAGACCGGCAAGATC
The DNA here is from genome assembly GCA_003252075.1 of Nitrospirota bacterium. Taxonomy (GTDB): domain Bacteria; phylum Nitrospirota; class Thermodesulfovibrionia; order Thermodesulfovibrionales; family UBA6898; genus UBA6898. The sequence goes on along the minus strand of QKDO01000118.1, from coordinate 6,354 downwards.
GGCGACGGCAAGATCTTTGTTTCCTCAGTGGAGCAGATCATCCGGATAAGGACCGGTGAAACCGGCGACGCAGCCATATAGGCTGAAGAATGCAGAACAAGAGTGTAGCTCATACAATTATGTAAGCACGGTATAACTCCTTATAAATAAAAAGAAGATGAGCAATTTTGCCCGGAATATGCTACAAAAATGTAGCGCAACCGGGCTTTATTTTTCTTTTTTTCTTTTGGAATCAATGGGTTTTTTTCTGGCATTGTTTTCGCCTTGATGAACATTCAGCCCGAGGGCTGAACAGGGGAGGTTAATGATGAAAAAACAACGAATTATGTTAAGCATTCTTGTCCAGCTGCTCCTGCCGTTCACCGCGTATGCAGAAGGCGGCGGAAAGATCGACAGCGGTGACACGGCCTTCATGCTCCTGTCCGCAGCCCTGGTCATGCTCATGACGCCGGGACTCGCTATGTTCTATGGCGGGATGGTGAGGAAAAAGAACGTCCTCGGAACGCTCATGCATAGCTTTGTTGCCATTGCGCTCGTAAGCATTCAGTGGATACTTTTCGGCTACAGTCTGTCATTCGGACCGGATGTTCATGGCATCATCGGCAGCCTGGACTGGATAGGTCTGCGGGGTGTGGGCATTGATCCGAATTCTGACTATGCGGCCACGATCCCCCACATGGCCTTCATGATCTATCAGGCAATGTTTGCGGTCATAACACCCGCACTGATAGCAGGGGCTTTTGCCGAGAGGATGAAATTCTCCGCCTTTCTGGTTTTTACGCTTCTCTGGTCAACGGTCGTGTATGATCCGGTTGCTCACTGGGTCTGGGGTACGGGCGGATGGCTCAGAAATATGGGCACACTTGATTTTGCCGGCGGCATCGTCGTGCATATCACCTCCGGCATATCAGCGCTAGCCGCTGCACTGGTCATCGGAAAAAGAAAAGGATATCTGCGCGAGGCAATGCCTCCCCATAACCTTCCGATGACCGTTCTCGGCGCCGGACTTCTGTGGTTCGGCTGGTTCGGATTCAATGCCGGAAGCGCGCTCTCGTCAGGAGGTCTCAGCACCATGGCTTTTGTCGTTACCCATACCGCAGCGGTCACAGCAACGCTGGTATGGGTTATCATTGAGTGGCTCCACCGGGGCAAGCCGACCATGTTCGGAGCTGCAACCGGTTCGATAGCCGGGCTTGCAACGATAACTCCGGCCTCGGGGTTCGTCAGTCCCATGGCGGCGATCGCTATCGGCGCTGCGGCAGGGGCATTCTGCTACCTGTCGCTCAGCCTGAAACCGAAACTGAAATTTGACGACTCGCTGGATGCCTTTGGCGTCCACGGCGTCGGCGGTATACTCGGCACGATCGGTGCAGGGTTATTCGCCCAGAAGGCGATCAATGCAGCCGGTGCTGACGGCCTTTTTTTCGGTAATCCCCGCCAGGTGCTTGTTCAGCTCATATCCATAGCGATCGTGGCGGTCTTTTCTTTTGTCACGAGCCTCGTACTCCTGAAGGTCATCGACGGGACAATAGGTTTGAAGGTAAGTGCCGAGGAAGAGCTCATGGGCCTTGACCTGAGCCAGCACGAGGAGACCGGATATCAGCTGTGAAGTCCGTGAGGAGTCAAGAGTAGGGAAGGGGGACGACGAGTCCACCATCTCAGACGAAGTTGCCGGGATGTTTTGAGCCCGACCGTTATCTTCGTCTCAGTATATGAAGCGTCGGTGTACATGAAAAAGAATGTTTGACCTTCATCATATATATCTCTGTGCAAAGCTGAAGAACCTGCATCGATTATAAGCAGACCGTCGCTCCCTACGGTATAGAAATTAGAATCGATCCCAAACTGAGGCTACGTCGTATAAGTTCTATGGCAGAGATAGCCCCTTTGCCGTTCGATTTTGCCATGAAACTATCCAGCCCGTATTCTTTGCTGCGACCAGAGTTCGGAACATCAATAGTCAGTTCAGAGCAGAGCAATCACAAGAAGAAGGAGCAGGTACACGCGTTTTCATTACATTGACCTCCATAAAATTGATGATGCATGATACTGCAATCATGAAGAATTATGAAATTCATAAAGCATTCATAAACAGCTGGTGTAATGTGCACAAAGACGATATGATTTCGGGCAACAGCAGAAACCGAGATTCGATGGATGGGTTACAGGGGTAACCGGATAGGAAGGAGGAAGCGATGATGAAATTCTTAAAGAGCATAGGTATTGGACTTATTCTTTTCTTGCTGCCTGTTTTTGCAGGGGCCGAGGGGCTGGGCAATGCGCGCCTGAGTCTTATGGGCGGGGACGTACAGATCCAGCCGGAGGACTCGAGCGACTGGATCCCGGCGTCGATCAATATGCCGTTGCGGGAGGGGGACCGCATCTGGGTTCCTGAGCAGGGCAAGGCAGAAGTGCAGCTGTCCGGCGGTTCACAGCTCAGAATAGATGAGAACTCGTCCATCGAGATTCTTAACCTCGGCAGAGAGACTGCCCAGTTTTATGTGTCCGCCGGCAGCGCGTATGTGAACTTCATGGCCGGAGATGAGCGGCTCATCCAGGTAGACAGCCCCGTGTCATCTGTCAGGGCATATGAACGCGCAGCCTTTGGCATGGACGTATCGGACAGCGGGATGACGGATGTTTCTGTATACAAGGGTTCTGTCAGCGCCGAGAGCAAAAGCGGCAGGACGACGGTGCAGGCAGGAAGGATGTTGTCACTGAGCGACGACTATGCTGACATGGCCCCGCTGGGCCGTCAGGATGACTGGGAAAGCTGGAATATGGACAGGGACAGAAGGTTCGAGGACAGAAGGTATGCATCCACGCGGTATCTGCCCAGAGAGCTCGATACCTATGCGAGCGATTTTGATGACAATGGCAGGTGGGTGAATGCGCCGGGCTACGGATATGTATGGACACCTACAGTCAGCGTCTCCGTCGGATGGTCCCCCTACAGCAACGGCAGATGGTGCTGGGTAGGCGGAGACTACGTATGGATAGGTTATGAACCCTGGGGATGGGCCCCGTATCATTACGGCAGGTGGTCCTATGTCGCCTCCATCGGCTGGTTCTGGGTACCTCCTGCCCGGGGAGCCGCGTACTGGGGTCCCGGCTATGTCGGCTGGGTTTCAACGCCGACCTATGTAGCGTGGGTCCCGCTTGCACCGGGCGAGACATATTACGGCCACGGCTACTATGGCCCGCACAGCGTAAATGTCACGACGGTGAATGTCAATACGGTTGTCGTGAAAAACGTCTACAAGAATGTCTATGTAAACAATGCGGTCACGGTTGTTCACCATGACACGTTCGTCAAGGGAAGACATGTTGATTACAAGGCTGAGAGAAATCCGTTTCTGAAGGACAAGGTGCATATCGGCAGGCCGGACATAAAGCCTGAGCGGGAAACCCGGATGCCTGTCGTCAGGGAGATCCCGCACGCCAAAGAGCCTCCGCAGCGTGTACGGGAAGTCAGAGTGAAGGAACTCAAAAAAGAGCGACCTATGGTGAAGGAGAAGAACAGATCGGTCTTTTCGCCGCATGCGCCGGAAAAGCGGATGAACGTGAAAAACCTTGAGACACCCCAGGAGAGGAAACGGTTCAAGGAAGAAAAGCGGAAACAGATACAGAAAGAAGAACGAAAAGAAATGCCCGCTGAACAGCAGCGTCAGCAAGATCGGAAGGACAGACCTGATGCGCGGCAGCAGGAGATGCAGCCGGACAGGCAGGTGCCGCAGGGACAGAGGAACATGGAGCGTCAGCAGAAGAGCAGGGATGCGAGGCGGCCTGACGCAGGAGAACCGGCCAGGAAGCAGATGCAACCAGCTGACCGGGAGCCGGTTCAGGATAGACAGATGCAGCAGCAGAAGGAGAAACCGCAGAAGGAGCACCAACGCGAGCGATCAGGAGAACCTGATCAGCGTAAGCAGAAGAAGGAGAAGCAGCAAAAGACGCGGGAAGAGAAACAGGTGGCACCTCAGGGAGAAGGCTTGCAGCAGGGCCCGACTGATATGGAGAGACACGGGCCACGGTAACTGACCAGTCATAGCAGCGGCGAGCAGAGGGAGCAGCGAAGGAAGCGCTGCTCCCTTTTTTTTCGGATGGGCAAGACGTGCATTTTGTCGATACATTTTTCAATCAAAGGATTGCTTCATTGATTTTATTGCTCTATTAGGGTAAGTTATGAATAAAATATTATCGATAAGGGCAACCTGTCTGTAAGGATAGGGCGCAAAGCAACCGATCCCGAAGCAAAAAGACGGAAAGCGGGGCTGCCGAAGTAATTGCGGATTATGAAAGTAAGCCCGATTCCCTTAGGAACGCGGGCTTTTTTATGCAGGAGGAATCAGAGATAACTGTATGGGGCAGTGCCCGATGCAACGCAGGTTTGAAAGAATACCGTGTGACGACCCGCTGGAATTTACGGTTCTGCATATGGACGTATCGGACCTCAAGAGGGTCAGGTCAACGGGGAAAATGATCGATTCCTCAGAGGGCGGAATAGGTCTTGTGACAGAATTTCCCTTGCAGTCCGGTCATGTCCTGGAATGGAACGATAAGCACCACAAAGGCCATCTTCATATCGGACTGGTAAAGTGGTCCCTGAAGCAGAACAGCCATTACCGGGCAGGTTTGGCCCTCATATAGGTGCCTTGAACAGTAGTTGTATTTACAGTTCTTGTAAGCTCAGCTCTTGACGAGACATAAGGCTGATGCGGATTGCACTGACGACTCCGCAGTATCCGAAAATGAATCTAACACAATTCCCCCTGAACTCCATACCGGTGATATAATCTGCTGAAAGGTATGTTACCGATGATATTCATTAGAAACGGAAGGCCGCAAAAAAAATTGTTTCTTCCTGTAATTGAAACCTCTAATCGGGTTCTCACAACTGTAGTTTTCAACCGGAAATCATAAGACCTAGTAGCTGCTCCAGCTTCAAAATGAAATTCTAAAATTACAACTTGACATCAGCATATTTTTCTGCTAATAAGAAGATAAGAGGGGCATATCCCGATAAAGCCTAACCGCCTGTGAAGACGGGTGCGGAAAGCAGCGGGTCTTAGAGAAGATGGCCGAGCTACCGAAGGAAACGCAATCGGTATGTTCGGCCTTCTTTATGACCAATATGATATTCCTGGCGACAGGGAGGAGAAAGGGGTTTGAAAAATGAAGAACAAAAGGATCATGACAATTCTGGTCGTTATTTTGTTTCTCCTTTTTGCGGTGGGAGTTGAGGCGGCTTCCGGACCTTCAAGCACCTTTGTGGAACCGTTTGCAGTACCTGTGACGCCCGGTGTATACCTGGCAAACTTCATGCTTGTCTACTTTTCGAGTCCCGAACTTGCCGCCAACATGCCCGCCTACAGGGCCGCGCTTCCTCAGGAGGTCTACCAGTGTCTTGTAGAGTATCCCGAGGGTGGCTGCTATTACCCGGATATGGCGAAGTATTTTGCCGAGCAGGCCCTTGAGATTGGAGGCAGTCGAAACAAGAACACTTTCTGGCCAAGCTCGTGCCAGATCGATCCGAGATGGCAAGCCCTGGCGGTACCTGAATACCGACAGCCTGATCAGATTAACCAGCCATTGGGGAGGAAAAAGGCGGATCAACTCGCGCGGCTCTTAAGCATTGATCAAGACATGATCTTGAGCGATGAAGAATATATATGCATGTTGGGGATAAATCAGGTTCCTCCTTCGGATGAATATCACCGCGACATAATCCGCGCTTGCTTATACGACTTCACCAGCACGAAAGAACATGCGGTGATTCCCCTTGCGAGTTATGGACTGGGTCTCGATGAGCAAGGGTACATTCGAAGCGATTGCGCGCCTCATGCCCCCTGTCTCGAATTCAACGAGCTAGCGATCGAAGGGGACTTGTGGAGCATTGCTAAAGAGTGCAATTTCGAGGGCAAGTTATTGCTCCTGATTGCGCCCAATATTACAAAGACGCCGTTTCCAGAGCTCCTTCGAGAAAGTATAGCGTGCCAGCAGGAATGGGGTCCCAAGGGTGATCCCCCTCGTCCTTCGTGTATCGTCGAAGCCACTTGCCCAGGCAATGGCGGCCAGTCGAACAACAACTGCGCACCCTCTCTCGCGAATCCGAAGTAGCGATTTCAAACGGATGAAGATGAAAAGCCCGGGATAAGCATCACAGTGAGACGGTGGGTTAAAGTTAGATGAACCCTCTGGGGGAAAGAAAGAGGAAAGAAGATGAGATTTCAATTTTTAGCGATTGCGTGCATAACCTGGATAGCAATGAGTTATTCGCCGATATGTTTGGCAGAAGTTGGTGAAAAAACGGATAGTAGCACCCATAGCTTTCCTAATGCACCTCAGGAATCTGTC
>QKDO01000010.1 GCA_003252075.1 Nitrospirota bacterium | reverse complement strand
GATGTTCAATGTCGAGTCTGCTGACGAGCTGCGGGAGATCGACCGGCTTGCCGGCACTATGAAGGTAAAGGCGCCGATCGCACTCAGGATCAATCCCGACATAGACCCCCAGACGCATCCCTATATATCGACCGGGATGAAGGAGCACAAGTTCGGAATAGCCATAGATGATGCAATCGAGTATTACCGGCTTGCCGCACGTCTGCGCAACATTGCGGTTGTGGGCGTGCAGAAACATATCGGCTCTCAGATAACCAAGATCGCACCTTTTGTGGATGCCGTAAAAAGGATTCTTATTCTTCTTGATGCGCTGAAGAAGCAGAAGATAACCATTAGATATCTCGATATCGGCGGCGGTCTCGGCATTACCTACGAGAGCGAAAAGCCCCCGGTACCAGCTGATATTGCAAAAAGGCTTCTGCCTCTCATAACAGATAGAAACATTACCCTGGTTATGGAGCCCGGAAGATCGATTGTCGGGAATGCCGGAATTCTTGTCACCCGGACGCTCTACCTGAAACAGGGCGCGGGCAAGACATTCGTCATCGTCGATGCCGGCATGAACGACCTCATGAGGCCGTCGCTGTATGATGCCTACCACCATATCTCACCGGTGGTGAAGAAGAAGAGGGAGCAGATCAGGGCTGATGTTGTCGGCCCGATATGCGAGTCCGGCGACTTTCTTGCCAGGGGACGGACAATGGACCGTGTGAACAGGGGCGAGTATCTTGCGGTGATGAGCGCAGGGGCATACGGCATGTCCATGAGTTCAACATACAACAGCAGGCCGAGGTTGGCAGAGGTGATGGTGAAAGGCGAAAGGCATGCACTGATCTCTAAACGGGGCAGCTATGAGGACCTTGTCCGTCACGAGGTAATGCCCCGGTATTCGCGATGAAGATTCCCTTTACCAAGATGCAGGGTATCGGCAATGATTTCATTGTCATTGACTGCCGTGACGGAAAAGCAGGGGTGAGGCGTGAGGAGTTCGGAGCGTTCGCCAGAAGGCTCTGTGACCGCAGGTTCGGCATCGGGGCGGACCAGATCCTTCTTCTGGATAATTCGGAAAAGGCAGATTTCCGGATGAGCATCTTCAACGCCGACGGCAGCGAGGTCGAGATGTGCGGAAACGGCATCCGGTGCTTTGCAAAGTATATCTGGGACAGACAGCTGTCCGAAAAGAGCGTCCTGGAGATAGAAACGGCTGCAGGCATCATAAAGCCGGAGAAAACCGGAGACCTGGTAAAGGTAGATATGGGCGCTCCGGTACTCGACGGCAGAAAGATCCCTGTTGATCTTGACGGGCTGATACAAGATTATCCTTTAACAATTGAGGACAAAACGTTTAATATTACCTGTGTATCGATGGGAAACCCTCACGCGGTCATCTTTGTGGATGACGTCGAAGGCTTCGATGTACAAAGGTATGGGCCGCGCATCGAGACGCATACGCTCTTTCCCCGGAAGATCAACGTCGAGTTTGCGCAGGTAGTAGATTCGCAGACCGTGCGTATGCGTGTCTGGGAAAGGGGCGCCGGCGAGACCATGGCCTGCGGCACCGGTGCGTCGGCCGTTGCCGTTGCTGCAAACCTGAAGGGCTTGGTGCAGAAGAAGGTTACGATAAAACTCCTTGGCGGGGATCTTCTCATAGAGCTCAATGAGGGTGGCCATGTCTCTATGACCGGTCCTGCCGAGGAAGTATTTGAAGGCCGGATATAACAGTAAATACCAAGGAGGTAGTTATGTTCAGAGGATCAATTGTTGCGATCGTTACCCCGTTCAGGAACGGAAAGGTCGATGAGAAGGCACTCGGCAGCCTCATAGAATGGCATATTCAGGAAGGCACGAATGCCATTGTGCCCTGCGGCACGACCGGTGAGTCGGCTACGCTCGACTATAAGGAACACTTCAGGGTCATACAGTTCACGGTAGAGGTGGTCAGGAAGAGGGTACCGGTCATCGCCGGGACAGGGGCCAATGCAACGGATGAGACGATCATGATCACGAAAGAGGCGAAGAAATCCGGGGCAGATGCAGCCCTTCTGGTCAGTCCCTATTACAACAAGCCGACACAGGAAGGGTTGTACCGGCATTATAAAGCGGTTGCTGAAGCGGTGAGAATACCGATCGTGCTCTATAATGTTCCCGGCAGGACAGCGGTGAATATGCTGCCTTCCACGGTCGCACGTCTTGCAGAGATAAAGAACATCGTGGGCATTAAGGAGGCAACCGGCGACATGAAGCAGGTGAGCGAGATCATCAGGCTCTGCGGTGACAGGATCGATGTGATCTCAGGCGATGACTTTACGACTCTGCCGCTCATGGCTCTCGGCGGCCAGGGTGTTATCTCCGTATCTGCCAACGTTGCGCCCCGGCTCATGTCGCAGATGTGCGCCCTCTGGGACCAGGCAAGACATGATGAGGCGAGAGCGATCCACTTTACGCTGGAGCCGCTGAATGCGGCCATGTTCATCGAGACCAATCCGATCCCGGTGAAGACAGCCCTGGCCATGATGGGCAAGATCAAGGAAGAGTTCCGGCTCCCCCTTTGTGAGATGTCGCCTGCAAACAGGGAAAAGTTGAAGACCGTACTAAAAGGAATGAAGCTGATCAGGTAAGTTCCTGCGATAGCAACACCGCACATGATGAGGGCCGGAAGATTTGAGACGTTCTTCCGGCCTTGTTATTTTGGCTCCGCCCCAAGCCCGGCCGCTTTCTTGCTCGCCCAAGAAAGTCGGCGCAAAGAAGGGCGCCCTGCGGAAATCTCTGAACGCTCTGCTCGGTCGGATTCAGTACCGCGCTGAAACTCATCCGGTCAGGATATTTCGATCCCAGATTCCGGACTTCGGACAGTCAGCGCGGCTTTACCCTCGCCCTTGGTCGCGGCACTGAGATTCCCAAAGGGGGCCCGCAGTCTGCATACAAGTTCTTAGTTGGGGCTGCAGTTTTTTGGAACGTGTAATGTCGAAAGGGTAGGTGACATCCCTACAAGATATACTTCTTCAGGATTTCAAGGTCAAGATTCCGCAGCGCAGTTTTTTCGATTGCATCCTCTCCCACGTCTTTGAGATAGGGGAACGTTCCGATTATCGGGATAGGGCATATCTCTTCCAGAACTTTGGGGTTGGTCTTTTCCGCGAGACTGTTGTCCGGTGGCCTGCTATAATTGATGACGATGCCGGCGACCTCGAGCCCTGCCTCAAGAGCGTAGTTGACCGTCAGCATGGTATGGTTGATGGTCCCCAGGCCGGGCTTTATGACGATCAGCAGCGGCAGGGAAAACTCTTTCGCAAGATCGACGACATAATAGTCCTTCGTGACCGGTACCATGATGCCGCCGATCCCTTCCACAACGATCGCTTCGTGTGACGCTTGAAGTATAAAATAGGCCTTCTTGATCTCATCAATGCTGATCGTTCTGCCTTCAATCTCAGCTGCAGCAAAAGGAGCAAGGGGTTTTTCGAAACAGCAGGGGGTGACGAGACGCAGGGGAGCCTCCATGTGAGCAGCCTGCCTGAGCAAGGATCCGTCATAGGGGATGAGGACATCCCCTTCTTTAGCGCACCCGCTTTCGATCGGCTTCATGGCGCAGACCTTTATATTAAGAGACTGCATCACCTTGATAACAGCACGAGCAATTATGGTCTTGCCGGCACCGGTATCGGTACTGGTTATAAAAAAACCTTTGGACATATGCTCTCCCCCCGCATAGCTGAAAACCTCAGCTGCAGTATTGCACTAAAGCAATCTGCTGTCAAGGCTGATGATCTGGCCGGTGATATAGTCCAATGTTGCGAAGTCCACAATGCTCTGCGCGATGCATACAGGGTCTGAAAGCGCATGCAAAAGACTATCTTTCGTTGCCTGATCCACGGCCTTTGGTGATTGGGCTCCCATATCCGTCAACAGGTATCCGGGGAGTATGGCGTTGACCCTGATATTATGCTCAGCGAGCTCACGTGCTGCCGAGACCGTCAGCCCGATCAGCGCCGCCTTTGAGGAGCTGTACGCAGCCTGTCCGGCCTTGCCCTTGACGCCGGCGTAGGAAGCTATATTGATGATATGACCTCCTCCTGTTTCGATCATGAGGGGAACAGACTCCCTGATAATATGGAAGCATCCGGTGAGGTTGGTCCTGATGACAGCATCCCACTCCTCTTCTGTCTGTCTGAGCAGCAGGTTGTCTCTTGTTAAACCGGCATTGTTGATGATGAGGTCAAGCCTGCCAAAATAATCGTTCGTCTGACAAAGTATCTCCCTGACCTGCTCTGCATTTCCGACATCAGCCTTTACTGCCAGGGCATCTATTCCCCGGTTTTTTATAAGTTCTTTTGCAGATACTTCAGCATGCAGGTAATTGACGACAACAGCATACCCTGCCGCAATGAAGCTATCTGTCAGATGCCTGCC